>DAORUA010000038.1:0-17091 GCA_035432945.1 Vicinamibacteria bacterium
GCACGCCGACGATACGGAACGGCCGGCGATCGATGATCAGCGTCTGCCCGACCGCGGCGGGATCCTTGCCGAACCGCCTTTGCCAGAGCCCGTGCGAGAGCACGGCCACGGGGTCCGCCCCCACCGGGGCGGCCGCGCTGTTGAAGAGAGAGGCGCGGGTCTCTTCCGGGGTGAAGACCCGGCCGACTTCGGCCCTCGTCCGAAGAAGGCCGAAGAAGTCCTCGGTGACCTGCGAGGTGAGGACCACTTCCGATTCCAGGCCCATGGTGAGGGTCCGGCCCATCGTGTAGTACCCGGCGATGCCCTCGAGCCGGGTCATCCGCTGGCGCCAGTCGATGAGGTTGCCGGAAGTGATACCGGTGCGGCTGACGCTCCGCGCGAGGTTGGTGTCGTAGACGCTCAGCAGGGCGCCCGGGTCGGGAAGAGGCAGGGGACGGAACACCACCGCGTCGACGAGCGCGAAGAGGGCGGTGCTTGCCCCCACGCCGAGAGCGATGGTGAGAACACACACCGCGGTGAAGGCCCGGCGTTTTCGCAAGGTCCGCGCCGCAAGAGACGCGTCCTTCAGGAACATCTCGAGGCGGAAGCCCATCCGTCCCGCCCGCAACTCTTCGCGCGTGCTTTCGGGGTCGCCCAGCTCGAGCCGCGCCTGGCGCCGCGCTTCCCGAGGGTCGAGCCCCGCCTCGACCTTCCGGGCCACCGCCAGTCCGACGTGGTGAGCGAGTTCGTCCTGGGCATCCCGGTCCAGGAGTGCGGCGCGGAACGGTTCGGTGAGGCGGCGGATCAGGGTCTTCAGCATGGGCGTGTCCTTTCCCTAGGTCGTTCTCAAGACTCTCGTGACCGCCGCGGAGACACGCAGCCAGTCCTTCTGCTCGGCAGTGAGCCGCTTCTTTCCGGCCGCGGTGATGGCGTAGTAGCGCGCGCGCCGGTTGTTCTCGGAGACGCGCCACTCGGCGTCAATGAGGCCCTCCCGCTCCAGTCGCTGGAGAGCAGGGTAGAGCGAGCCCAGGGTGACGCGGAAGACGCCATCGGACATCTGCTCGATCCGCTGGCCGATGCCGAAGCCGTGCAGGGAGGCGAGGGCCAGCGTCTTGAGGATCAGAAGGTCGAGTTTTTCGGCGGCCAAGGGTCTCTCCTATCGATGTCGATAGGAGAGGGTAGGGGGGAGCCGCCGCGCTGTCAAGAGTTTTTTCGCCACCGGCCAAAGGCGCCGCCGGTCCCCGTTCAGCAAGATGAATCGCAGCTGGCCCCGGGCCGTCATATCCTCCGGTCGTGCTGGTTCCAGCCGAGCCGGAATTGTCGAAGGACGATCGCCGCGCCCTCGCGAAGGCGGTCAGCCAGTTCAACCACGGCCGGTTCTTCGCGTGTCACGAGACGCAGGCGTTCCTGGTGAAGTGCTTCCAGTAGATCAGTCGCTGAGACCTGCCGTCGAACCCGGGGCCTGAGAGGCAGGGGTCGAGGGCGTCGCCTTCGGCAGGGTGAGGCAGAACCGCGAGCCTTCGCCCGGGGCTCCGGTGGACTCGACCCAGATCCTGCCCCCGTGGAACTCGACGATCCGCTTCACGATGGCGAGGCCAATGCCGGTCCCCGCGACCTTCTTGTCCAGGCGCTCGAACAGATCGAAGACCTTGTCCTTGAACCTGGGATCGATGCCGATCCCGTTGTCCGACACCACGATCACCGGCTCCGGCCCCGGCCCCTGCTGAAGGCCGACTTCGATCCTCGGGGCGGCCTGCGCGCCCATGAACTTCACCGCGTTGCCCAACAGGTTCTCGAACACTTCGAGCATGCGGGTCCGGTCCCCCGCGACCGCGGGCAGATCCGGGTCCACCACCAATTGCGCCGTCTCGATACTGGGGACGCGCCGCGCCGCCTCCAGGATCAAGGGCCCGAGCGGCAGGGTTTCCGGCGGACCGACCACCCGCCCGATGCGCGAAAGATCGAGGAGCTGGTTGAGCAGGAGGCTCATGGTTTCCGCGGCCTTGTGGATCCGTTGTATGTCCAGGCGCAGCTGATCGGGCCGACCCTCGCTGGCGTCCTGCTCCACGAGTGCGGCAAACCCGCGGATGGTGACGAGAGGCGCCTTCAGATCGTGCGAGACGGTGTACGTGAACCTCTCCAGCTCGGCGTTCTTGGCTTCAAGTTCGGAGATCAGCCGCTGCCGCTCCGCGACCGACGCGCGCAGCCGCTCGTTGAACGACTCCAGCTGAGCGTTGCGCCTCCCGAGCGCCCGCAGGCGGAGTTGATGCCCGGTGAAGAGGAGCGTGCCCAGGGCGAGAAGGCCGAGAATCCAGACCGCGGGGCGCTGCGTCCACGGGGTCGGTATGCGGATCTCCCCGGAGACCGACTCCGGGCCCCATGGCCCGTGGGCGCTCCAGGCGGCGGCGATTCTCAGCCGGTAGCGGCCGGGTGGGATGTGGGTGTAGCGAATCCCGGTGGTGGTGAGCTGGGCCGGGCCCTGCCATTCCTCGTTCAGGCCCTCGAGGCGGTAGCGGCACACCACCCGCTCCTCGGCCGAGAAGTTGATGGTGCGCGCGTGAAAGACGAGCGAGCGCGGACTCGATCGCAGGTCGAGAACGTCGCCCACCGGCCGGCGCTCTCCCTCCACGTCGAGGCCCTGGATTTCCACGGTGGGTGGCACGCTCAGGCGGACATCGAGAGCTTCGCGATAGACCGAGAGGCCCTGGTCGGTCCCGATCCAGACTCGACCCATGGAGTCCACGAGGCCGGCCCCGCGATTGGTCTCACGCCCCGCCAGGCCGTGACGGATCGAGAGCTGCCGGAAACCTCCCGGTTCGGCCACGAAGACGCCGTCGTCGGTGCCCGCCCACAGCTTCCCGGAGCGGTCGCGCAGGAGGAAGTAAACGGGCCGCTCCAGGGCCAGGGGCCCCTCTACCGCTTCGAGCGCCTCTCCGGCCAGGCGATAGAGGCCGCCCGCCGTTCCCACCAGCACTTCTCCGGCGGGAGTCGTGAACACCGTGTACACGTTGTCGCCCCGCTTGTCCGCGCTCACCGCGCGGTGCCAGACGGTCTTGGGATCGAGTTCGGGTGCTACCATGCCGCCCCTCCAGAGGAGACCCGCCCGGGACGCGACGAAGAGCCGATCGCCGCCGTCGGTGGCCAGCCAGCGGCCACTGCCGTCGAGAGAAGGGCCCTTCGGGAACCCGAATGGGAGTTTCTCGAAGCGCCCCGCGCGCTGCACGTAAACGCCCTGGGCGCCGAGAACAAACAGGCGTCCCCGGCGATCGACCTCCACGGACACCGCGCGGTCGGGGAAGCGGTGAATGGCCACGCGCTGGTCGCGACCGATCTCGAGGAGGGCGATGGACGCGGCCGCCCAGACCGTCCCGGAGGAGTCGATGGCGAGGTCGAGCAATCGGGGGACGCCGCCTCTGAACGTCTCGGACAGCTCGCGGATCTCGAAGGCCTTCTCTATTCGCTCGCCGCCGCGGTCGAGGAAGGTCAACCCCGCATTGTGCCCGAGCACGAAGCGACCGCCCGGGAACTCGGCGATCGAGACCACCTCGTTCTCCGCGAGGCCGGACCTGGCGTCGAGAGACAGGAAACGACGGCTGCCCACCCGGGTCAGGCCGCGAAGACTTCCGATCCAGATCGCTCCTTCGCGATCGGTCAGGATCGAAGTCACACCCCCGTCCCCCATGAGTCCCTGGGCGGAGCCCAGCTCGCGAGGCCTTGACGCCCCGGGCTCGAGCATGTAGCCGCGGTACCGGGTGCCGAAGAAGACCGCTCCCGTCGGGTCGAGACTGATCGCGGCTCTCGCGGTGCGAGGAGGATCCCGGGGGTTGAATTGAGCCGAGAGATCGAAGTCGAGCGGCGGGCCGAACAATCGTAGCCGGCCGTCGACGAGGGCGCCCAGCCAGCGATGAGAGAGCAGGAGGAGGCTCGGCCGTCCGTCGATGAGCGCGGTATTCAAGGCCAGGATGGGCTCACGCAGCCGGGGGTCATCGCTAAAGGCGCAGTCGAGGGCGCCGCGGAGGCGGCAAAGGCCCGACGGCGTGCCCACGAAGAGATCCTCGCCCAGGCCGCTCAAAGACGTGCTGCCGGCGACCAGCCGATCCTCCGCCCGATCCTGCCGGCGCCACGAACCTTGATCCCAGAGCCACAGGCCATCCGTTGAACTCACGAGGAATCTTTCGCGTCCGTCGCCGATCGCGTGCGCCAGCGACAACACCTGTCCGGAGAAGGGCGCGGCGAGCGGAGGGGTCTGGCGCTGCCACACCCCTCCTTCGTTTCGGAACACGCGCCCATCGAAGGCCGCGACCAGGGCCCGACCTCGATCGTCGATGGTCAGGCCCGCGCACTGCGTCGCCACCAGGCCCTGCTGAACGCCCTGGGGCTCGAAGGAGGCTCCGTCGTAGGCGACGACACCTTCGCGGTTCAGGATCCAGATACGACCGCTGGCGTCCTGCGCCAGCTGATAGACGAGGGCGCTCGGCAGCCCCTCTCCGACCGAGAAGGTGGTGATGGGCAGGAGGGACTCCGCCTTCGTGGCGTCCGCGGGAAGGAGCGCAGGAGCGAGGGCCAGGGCGACCGCCAGCGCGGCCCGGTACGTCGCTGTGGATTGGAGGGTCAGATCGCTTGCTCTCTCGATGGTCGTTTCGCGCATGCTCCGTCGAGGAGGCTACCATCGCGGCTTCCGGCCCTGGGCCGGACCGCCACCGGCCTACACTCCCGGCTTCAGGCCCGTGCGCGCATCCGGGGAAGCACGAGGTCCTGGACGATCGAGACCGCGGCGCCACGCTTCTCCTCGGACCAGCCAATGGGTCCCATTGGTAGAAAGTATTTGATGCCTCAGCGACGCGAGGCCTACACTCCCCCTGGAAGTCGGCAATAGAACCACCCAGGGAGAAGATCATGTCAAGCGAATCCAAGTGTCCGTTCTCGGGAGGCGCCAGAATGGCCCTCGCCGGTACGCCGTCGAACGCGGCCTGGTGGCCCGATCAGCTGAACCTGAAGATCCTCGCCCAGCACTCGGAGAAATCCGACCCCATGGGGGAGAAGTTCGACTACGCGAAGGAGTTCAAGAGTCTGGACCTCGACGCGGTGGTCAAGGACCTTCATGCCCTGATGACGGATTCGCAGGACTGGTGGCCCGCGGACTACGGCCACTATGGCCCGTTCTTCATCCGCATGGCCTGGCACAGCGCCGGCACCTACCGGATCCACGACGGCCGCGGTGGCGGCGGCCGGGGCGCGCAGCGCTTCGCTCCTCTCAACAGCTGGCCGGACAACGTGAGCCTCGACAAGGCCCGCCGGCTCCTCTGGCCGGTCAAGCAGAAGTACGGCCGCAAGCTCTCCTGGGCCGACCTGATGATTCTCGCCGGCAACGTGGCCATCGAGTCCATGGGACTCAAGACCTTCGGCTTCGCGGGCGGCCGCGCCGACATCTGGGAGCCCGAGGAGGTCTACTGGGGCCCGGAGACCAAGTGGCTCGGTGACGAGCGCTATCGCGGCGACCGCGAACTCGCGAATCCCCTCGGCGCCGTCCAGATGGGCCTCATCTACGTGAATCCGGAAGGGCCGAATGGCAATCCGGACCCGGTCGCTTCGGCCCGGGACATCCGTGAGACCTTCGCCCGCATGGCCATGAACGATGAAGAGACCGTGGCCCTCACCGCTGGAGGCCACACCTTCGGCAAGGCCCACGGCGCCGCCGATCCGGGCAAGTACGTCGGCCGCGAGCCCGAGGCCGCGGGGATCGAAGAGCAGGGCCTGGGGTGGAAGAACAGCTTCGGCTCCGGAAAAGGCGTTCACACCATCAGCAGCGGCATCGAGGGCGCCTGGACGCCCAACCCCATCAAGTGGGACAACGGCTACTTCGAGACCCTGTTCGGCTACGAGTGGGAGCTGACCAAGGGCCCCGGCGGCGCCCAGCAGTGGACGCCGAAGGACCCCAAGGCGGCGACCACCGTGCCCGATGCCCACGACCCGAAGCAGCGCCACGCCCCGATGATGACCACGGCCGACATGGCCATGCGCATGGACCCCGCCTACGAGAAGATCTCACGCCGGTTCATGGCGAACCCGAAGGAGTTCGCGAAGGCGTTCGCCCGCGCCTGGTTCAAGCTGACCCACCGCGACATGGGCCCGCGCGCCCGCTACCTCGGCTCGCTGGTGCCGCGGGAAACGCTGATCTGGCAGGACCCGGTCCCCGCCGTCGACCACAAGCTGATCGGCGACAAGGACATCAAGGCCCTGAAAGCGAAGATCCTCGCATCCGGCCTGTCGGTGTCCCAGCTCGTCAACACCGCGTGGGCCGCGGCCTCCACGTTCCGAGGCAGCGACAAGCGCGGGGGAGCCAACGGGGCGCGCATTCGCCTGGCCCCGCAGAAGGACTGGGAAGTCAACCACCCCGCCGAGCTGGCGAAGGTCCTGAAGACGCTCGTCGCCATCCAGAAGGGCTTCAACGCGAAGTCCGGCGGCAGGAAGGTCTCTCTGGCCGACCTGATCGTGCTCGGCGGCTGCGCGGCGGTCGAGGCCGCGGCGAAACAGGCCGGCCACGCCGTGAAGGTCCCGTTCTCGCCCGGCCGCACCGATGCGACCCAGGCGCAGACGGACGTGGAATCGTTCGCCGTGCTCGAGCCGGTGGCCGACGGTTTCCGGAACTACGTCCGGAAGGGATGCGAGGGATCGCAGGCCGAGCTGCTGGTCGACAAGGCGCAACTGCTGAACCTCACCGCTCCCGAGATGACGGTCCTGGTCGGAGGCATGCGCGCCCTGGACGCGAACGCGGGGCAGTCGAAGCACGGCGTCTTCACGAAGCGGCCCGGAGTGTTGACCAACGACTTCTTCGTGAACCTCCTCGACATGGGGACCACCTGGCAGAAGGTCGCCGGGTCGGAAGGCGTGCTCGAAGGGCGCGATCGGAAGACGGGTGCGGTCAAGTGGACGGGCACCATCGCCGATCTCGTCTTCGGCTCGAACTCCCAGCTCCGGGCCCTGGCCGAGGTCTACGCCAGCAGCGACGGACAGAAAGCGTTCGTGCGCGACTTCGCGGCCGCGTGGGCCAAGGTGATGAACCTCGACCGCTTCGACCTCGCTTAGGG
Organism: Vicinamibacteria bacterium; assembly: GCA_035432945.1. GTDB lineage: Bacteria > Acidobacteriota > Vicinamibacteria > Fen-336 > JAGNNV01 > JAGNNV01. Next base: position 7,068 of record DAORUA010000038.1, read on the forward strand.
CCGCGGCCCCTCCCGATCCGCGTCCCGGCTACTCCGCCCGCAGGGCCGTCGTCGGGTCGACCCGCGCGGCGCGCCTGGCCGGGAGCCAGGAGGCAAGCAGGGCGATCCCGATCAGAAGCAGGGTCACGGCCGCGATGACGGCAACGCTGTCGGTGCGCATGCCCGGGAATCCTGACGCGATGAGCCGCGAGACCCCGAAGGCGCCGACAAGTCCGATCAGGGAGCCGGCGACAGCGAGCCGCGCGCCGGAGGCGAGGACGAGCCGCGTGATATCCCGGATCTGCGCGCCGAGCGCCATGCGGATGCCGAACTCGGTGGTGCGCTGGGCCATGGTGCGGGCGATGACGCCGTACATGCCCAGCGAAGCGAGGCCAACCCCAAGGGCGGCGAGGAAGGAAAGCAGCCGGCCGACGATCTGCCACGAAAAGTTGGCCCGGTTGATCGAGATATCGGCGGGCTGCAGTTCGCGCAGGGCCAGATCGGCGTCGAGCGACGCGATGGCGCGCCGGATGCCATCCACGAGCGTCGCCGGAGCGGCGCCGTTGGAGCGCACCGCGATTTCGCTCGCCGGCAGGGGTCCCTGGGCCAGCGCCTCGTAGACCTGGTAGGCCACCGGGACCCGATCCGGGTAGATCGACTGCACGTCGCCGACGACGCCCACGATCTCTCCCCATTCTGCCGTGGCGCTTCCGGCCCGGGCCAGGCGCCGGCCGAGCGGACTCTCATTTCCAAAGAGACCTCGAGCCATGGCCTGGTTGATGATGAACACCCTTGGCGAATCGAGCGTATCGCCAGGGGCGAAGTCGCGGCCGCTGAGCAGGGGAGTTTCGATGGTCTTGAAGAAGCGAGGGCTCACCGCGTTGGTCGAGGCTACGGGTTCGTGGCCGGGCCTGGGGATCTCGCGGCCGGCGATCAAGTACTTGCGGGGCTCGGCCAGGCTGATGAAGGGCATGTTGGAGGAGAGGCTCGCGGATTCGACGCCCGGGAGCGCCTCGAGACGCTCGAGAGCGAGGCGCTCGAAGGCCGCGATTTCCCTCCCGCCAGGGTAGGCGGAGGCGGGGAGAAGCATCGTGCCCGTCACCACCCGGTGGGATTCCCATCCGTAGTCCTTGTGGTTCGCGTCGTAGATGCCGCGGGCGAAGAGGGATGCCCCCGCGAGCAGGACCATCGCGAAGGCGAACTGGGCGACGATGAGCGCGCTTCGAAACCGCTGATGGCCGCGATCTCCGGTGACGCCGCGCGATCCACTCTTGAGGGTCGTATTCGGGTCGAGCCTCAGGGTGAAGAGCGCGGGGGCGACGCCGAAAGCGAGGGCGGTGAAGAGGCAGGCCGCGAAGGCCCAGGCGAGGACGCGCCCGTCGACCGCGAACACGAACACGCCGGTGTCGCCCATGCTCCGCAGGTAGGCGTTGGTCCAGGTGGCGAAGTAGAGGGCCGCGAGGCCGCCCGCCAGAGCCAGCAGCAGGGCCTCGGCGAAGAGGGGACGCAGGAGCCTCAGGCGCGAAGCGCCGATGGCGGTGCGCACCGCGAATTCGCGGGCGCGGGCCATGGTGCGGGCGAGCAGCAGGTTCGCGAGGTTCGAGCAGGCGATGAGCAGCACGAATCCGGAGAGACCGATCAGCATGGCGAAGACCCCCGGGCCGTAGTCGGGGGCGGTGGCGGTCACGATCGGGAGGGTGCGCCATGAAGTTCCGGCGTGGAGCGAGGGATGCTCGGCGGCAAGGCGCTGACCGAAGTTCGCGAGGAAGGCGTCGGCCTGCTCTCGAGTGAGAGCGCGGGAGCGTCGCCCGACGAGACGGAGCCATGCCGTGTTGCGATCGGTCGTCTCCCGCTCGGTGAGCCCAAGCGGGCGAAAGACGTCGAAGGCGCCGAGATGCCGCCAGTCGTCGATCGCTTCGGGCATCACCCCCACGATCTCGTGGGCTTCGCCATCGACGCGAACGGTGCGGCCGACAACCGAGGGGTCGCTCGCGAAGCGGCTCTTCCAGAGCTTGTGACTGATGAGGAGGACCTGGTGATTGCCCCGGATGGCTTCATCGGGACGGAAGCCGCGGCCCAGTTGCGGCTCGACGCGCAGGGTCTGGAAAAGATCCGTGGATACGCGCAGGCCGGCGGCCACCTGAGGGGGCTCGCCGGGCTCGGCCAGGCTCATGTCCGTGAGCCCGTAGGCGGCGATCTCCCCGTAGCCTTCCATCCCGGCCCTGAGGTCAAGGTAGTCGGCGGTCGAGAAGCCGCCCCGAGCGTTCTGGGGCGTCTTGCGGTAGATGCGATCCACCTGCCCGCTGTCGGGATAGGGCGAGGGTCGGAAGAACACCTCGTTGACGATGCTGAAGGCGGACGTGTTGGCCCCGATGCCCAGCCCAAGGGTGAGGACGGCGATGAGGGTGAAGCCGGGGGTCTTCCAGAGCTGGCGGACGGCGAGGCGGAAATCGCTGAGCATGCTTTTCGATTCTCGATTCTTGCGCGATGTCTCAAGCAAGAATCGGGCCGAGAGCCTTCGCGGCGATCCCGGCCACGATCCGCGCGAGCGATGTTCGACGATGGGACGAGGGCGTTCCGGGGGTGGGACTCCTTTCCCGTCCCGGCACGGGCCAAAGAAGCCCCGCTGCGCATATGCTGCGCCTGCTTGGATACCTCCGCCGAATACGCCGTCGCCGCTTTCGAGTTCCAGCGCTATCTCTCCGATCAGGTGCCGCCCCTGATGATCGAGGAGGAGTTCGGGATCCTCCTGGGCAGCCCGCCCGCGGCCCTGGTCGAGGCGACCATGTACTGGGTGACCCAGACCCGGCGGCCCCAGACCGCCACCGCGATCGCTGACCTGATTCTTCACGCGGTCCGGAAGATCGCGCTGATGGGGGAATTCGACCTCGTGCCGCGGCCGGCCCTCCGCGCGTTCCTGGACGATTACTGCCGCCGGATCATCGAGCACTGCCCGGTATCCGAGCGGCCCCGGCTTCTCCAGGCGTTCCCCGCACTCATCGAGTTCAAGACCCCGGCTCCGCCCGCGCCCCCCGTCCGCGGGGCGGCCATGCAGGCGGCGACGGCTCGCCGGATGGAAGTCTTCCTGGATCAGCTCGCGAAGGAGGCCCCGGGCGAGCGGCGCGACGAGGTCGCGTCGGAGTTCATGAGCGTCGCCGCCCACGAGTCTTCGACCCGCGAAGAGCTCGATGCGACCCTCGCCTCCCTCAAGGGGGTGGGCATCGACCCGGCCACGGAGAACGTGCTCAATTCGATCGCCAAGAGCCTTCCGGGCTGGGGCGCGCTCAACATTCCCGCGGGAGCCATGCCGAGGCGCGAGCGGCTCGGGGCCATGCGGCAGATCGTCACCCTCGGCGAGGACGCCGAGGAGGTCGCCAAGCGTTTCCGCGAGATGGTCCACGCCGCGATCGCGCAGTTCAATCGCGGCGATGTCGGCCGGGCGCAGTCGATCCTCGTCCTGGCCCAGCAGATGGTCACCGAAAAGCGGGTCCAGCCGATGTACGTCGAGGCCCTGCGCAACGCCTCCGACTACCTCGACATGGCCAAGCTGAAAGCCGCCGCGGAGAAACCCGAGAGCCTCCCCGCCCTTCGGACCGTCATGTCCTTCTTCCATGCCCTGAGCCCCGACGGGCACCTTAAGTCGCTGCGGGGCGAAGCCGACGAGAATCGCCGCCACGATCTTTCCGCGCTCATCGAGGCGCACGGCCCGGTCGGCCGCGCGCGCACCCTCGATCTCCTCGATGCGCCGGAGGCGGTGACCGATGCCCCGTTCGCGGCCGCCGCCCTTCGCATCCTGAGAAGAATGCCCCGTCCCGACGACGGCACGGCCGAGCGCGAAGTGTGGGTGATCCTGAAGCACGCGAACCGGGGCACCCATCCCATGGTCGCCACCCAGGCCATCTACTGTCTGGGCCAGGCGAAAGACGAACGCGCCGAGCGCGCGCTGCTCAGCCTCCTGCGCTTCTACGAGGGCTTCCTGGCCCGGCCGGCCGCGCTTCCCCAGGGCATCACGACCGAGGACATCTCGGGCCTGCTCGACCGGACCTGCGACGCGCTCGCCCGATTTGCGAGCCCGCTCTGCCTCCGCGCCCTCGTCGAGCACGGGTTGAAGACGCAACCCGAACTGGGCGACTGCGCCAAGCGCCTGACCGCGGGCGCGCAGGCGGATTTCTCGAGTCACCCCGAGCTGATGAACCAGCTCGTCGAGGCTCTCCGGGCGGAACTCCCCAAGGGCCTCCTCGGATTACGGCTGCGGAAGGAGATGGGCCGCTCGGCCTCCTTCGTCCGCGCTCTCTCCGGCACGCCGAGCCCCCAGGTGACCGCCCTGTTCCAGGAGATCGTCAAGAAGCACGGCGACGAGGAATACGGGGCGCTCGCCGCGGAGGCGCTCCAGGCCTTCGCCGCGAGGTCCCGGCCGCCGGAGGCGGTGGCCTCCACGTTCTCCGGGGACCTGGGTTTCTTCGGCCTGCCCATGCTGCTCCAGACGCTCGCCCAGGGCGGCATGACCGGCCTGCTCACCCTGATCGACAACGTCGGGGCCCCCGCGGCGAAGCTCTGGCTTCTCGACGGCCGGCTTCGGCTGGCGTCGCACGGCCGCCTCTCGGGCGATGACGCCCTCTACGAGCTGCTGATCCGGCCGTTCCCCGGGGCCTTCGCCTTCGTCCACCGCAAGGACGTGCCGAGGACGGGCGTGCTCGAGCCGGCGCGCGACCTCATGGGCCTGATCTTCGAAGGGGTGAGGCGGCACGATGAGTGGAAACGCTCGGCCGCCCTCGTCGCCGATGACGCGCGCCTCGCGGCCACCGGCGCTCCCAGGGACATCGTCACCGACGAGCCCGCCGACCTCGTGGAGGGAGTGTGGGCGGCGGCGAGTTCGGGGGCCACGGCCCGGGAGTGCGACGCGAAGTTCCCGGTCGACTCCCATCGCATCCGCAAGCTCCTGGCCTCGTGGGTGGAGATCGACGCGCTCAAGCTGGCGTAGGCTAGTCGCCCTCGAAAAGAACCTCGCCGTCCCCCGCGATGAACAGGGTGGGCTCATCTCCGGTTGGGGAGAGGCCCATTTCCGCTTCGAGGCTTCCCGACCAGGCGATGACCTTGGAGATCGGTCCCTCGAACGGCTGATCGGGGTGCACACGCATGCAGGTGGGAAGGCCCTTCCAGGTCAGGGCGGCATAACCGTGGCCTTCCATCTCGAGGACGCTCGCCTCCATGGCCGCGATCTGGACGTAGCGCGGCTGGAGCGCGTCTTCGCAGGCGAGGATCCGGTCGGGGGACACCCAGAGCTTGCGGCCGGGGTCCGAGAGCAGGAGGCCGATACCCTGGCCGGCGGCGGCGAGGAGCAGGGAACCGGAACCCGTGGCGATCACCAGGCGCTCGCCCGACGCGCTCTTCGATTCCTTCACCCAGAAGGTGACGTGGCCTTCCGAGGACACGAGCGCTCCGCGCTTGAAGAAGATGCGCCCCTCGAAAGGAATCTGCAGAAGGTCGCGGCGCTTCAGCGTCATCTTCGGGGTCACGGCCGGGGTTCTCGGCCCGAGGAAGAGATCCTCCTCTTCCGCGCCGAGGCGCAACACCTCGGGCCGGAGGGCCACCGGCGCGTCCGGCATCGGGCCCTGGTCCCTGGCCTGGAGGTCGGCGCCCGGGACCTGCACCAGCTTCGACGCGCCGAAGAGCGCCTCATCGTCCTCGTCGCCTCCGCGGAAGTCGTTGTCGAGCGGAGCGGGGATGGGCTTGGTCGTGTTCGGGGCGGGAGGCTCGGTGTCGGAGGCGAGATCGCGGGGGATTTCGGTGGTCTGCGCCCCATGCTGGCGGAAGGCGCCGGTGTGATCGGAGGCCGACCGGGCCAGGCGGTACTGGTGGATGGCCTCGCGGATCCTCCCGTGCCGCTCGTAGGTGGCGGCGAGATAGAAGTGCACGCGCGGCTTGTCGGCGGAGAAGGCCAGGGCCTGGGTGAACGCGAGCTCGGCCTCGCGGAAGCGATTCAGCTTGAAATTGATGAGGCCGAGGTTGAAGAGAATGGCCGCGTCGTTCGGGGAACTGGCGGCGAGCTTCCCGAACACCTCCTCCGCGCGCTCGAGCCGGCCCTGCTTGAAGTACAGGACGCCGAGAAGGCTCAGGACGGTGACATCGCGGGGCTTGAGCAGGTAGGCCTCGGCGAGATCCTTCTCCGCGAGGTCGGCCTTTCCTTCAGAAAGAAACGCGCGAGCGCGCTGGACGTGCGTCTCGAAAAGGCCGGTGGAGAGAGGAGAGACGGCGGGCATTTGTGATCTAGGGGAGGCCGCGAATGGTTCGGAAGGACGACCCGTCCGAGGGCGGTGAGTCCGCGAAATGAGTGGAGCCGGCCCCGTCCACCCACCGATAGTACAACCGGGGCGGGACGCGCACGAGCGGCCGGGCGGGGCGCGCGGGTGCCACCGCCTTCGGCCGCCCGTTCGTGGGCTGCAGGGAGGGCGGGAGGGATCCCGAGAAACCGAGGGTGGTGCTGGCCGAGCCCGCAGTGCGGGGCGACCGCGTCTCGGACGAGGCCGACATCACCACCGGCGCCGAGCCGAGGGCCGCGTTCACCCGGACCACGTAGTTGCGGGTCTCCTTGTAGGGGGGGACGCCCCCGTACCGGAGCACCGCGTTCTCTCCCGCGTTGTACCCGGCGGCGGCGAGGTCGATGTTGCCGCGGAAGAGGCCGAGCAGGTACGCGAGGTATTCGGTGCCGCCCATGATGGCCTGGGCCGGATCGAAGGGATTCGAGACCCCGAACCGCCGCGCGGTCGCGGGCATGAGCTGCATGAGCCCTTTGGCGCCCTTGGACGACACCGCGTACTCGTCGAACGACGACTCCACCCGGATGATGGCGCGGATGAGATCCGAACTCACCCCGAACTTCCCGGCCGCGTCCTCGATGTAGGGATCGAACTCCGGTCGCGCCCGGCTGCGGAAACCGCGCGAGTGGATGAGGACGCCCTTCGCGGAGAAGCGAAGGCGGAACTCGCTGGTCTCGGGAGAGTCGGTGGCTTCCAGGACCCCGTCGGCGTTCCGCCGCAGGTACACCTGGGCCTCGGCCGGCGCCGCGGCCAGAATCTCCAGGCCCGCCACGGCGAGAAGGCTCAGGGCGATCGCTCTCACGCGGGCACCTCGCTCACCAGCCGGGTCGCGGTCTCCCGCGCCTTGCGGCGCAGGCCTTCGACGTCCTCGCCGGCGCCCAGGGCACCCTGCGCGAACTCGGGTCGTCCGCCGCCGCGCAGTCCCAGTTCCTTCATGATCTCCGGAGCCTTGACCCGGTTCATGAGATCGCGCGAGACCGCCACGATGACGGAATACGAGCCGTCCTCGGACGAGGCCGAGGAGACCGCGATGAAGTTCTGGTCGCCACGCTTCTGACGATACTCGTCCACGAGGGCGGCGTGGCCCTTCCGGTCCACATCGGCGAAAAGGGGGGTCCAGACCGTGATGCCGGACACGTCCGTGGAATCGCCCGCTTCGTTTCGTCCGCCGCCGCCCGAGGCGAGCTTCATCTTCAGCCTCTCGATCTCGCGGTCGCGGGCCTTGAGCTCGTCCTTCAGCTTCGCGTATTCGTCGACCAGAGCCCCGCGTTCCGCCCTCGCGAAGTGCGACAGCTCGTCGAGGATGGCCACGTCGCGCTGGATCTTGTCGAGGGCCGCGCCGCCCGCCACCGCCTCGACGCGCCGCGTGCCCGCGGAGACGCCGCTGGTGGCGGTGAAGAGGAAGAAGCCGATGTCGCCGGTCTGCGAGACGTGGGTGCCGCCGCAGAATTCCTTCGAGAAGCCCGGGATCTCGACCACGCGCACGCGCTCGCCGTACTTGTCGCCGAAGAAGGCGAGGGCCCCGGAGGAGAGCGCTTCGTCACGCGACATCTCGATGGTGTTCACCTGCTTGTTCGACAGGATCTCGCCGTTCACGCGGTTCTCCATGACCCGGAGTTCGCGTTCGTCGATTCCCTGGAAGTGCGAGAAGTCGAAGCGCAGGCGGTCGTTCGCGACCAGGCTCCCCGCCTGCTTCACGTGGGTGCCGAGGGTCTCGCGCAGGGCGGCGTTCAGGAGATGGGTCGCGGTGTGATGGCGCATGGCGCCCTCGCGCCGCTCTTCGTCGACCACGAGGCGCACCTTCATTCCCGCCTCGAAGGCCCCCTCGTCGATGGTGACGAGGTGGGTGGAGAGGCCCGGCACCGCGTTGCGGCAGGTGGAGACGGTGGCGACGGCGCCCGGCGCGGAAACGACGCCCCGGTCGCCGATCTGGCCGCCCGCCTCCGCGTAGAAGGGCGTGCGGTCGACGATGATCTCGCCGCTCTCGCCCTTGTCGAGGCGCTTGCCCGGCTTGCCGTCCTTGAATACCGCGATCACGGTGGCGCCGTCCTCTTCGAGGCGGTCGTAGCCGAGAAAAACCGTCTTCGCCTTCTCGAGGAGAGTGAGGTACTCGGGCGCGCCGGAGACCGCACCCATCTTGCTCGCGTGGCGCGCGCGCTCCTGCTGCTTCGCGAACTCCGCGTCGAAACCCGCGTTGTCGACCTTGAGGCCGCGGTCGGCCGCGAGTTCCTCGGTGAAGTCGAGGGAGAGGCCGTAGGTGTCGTAGAGCTTGAAGGCGTCCGCGCCGCTCAGGACGCCCGTCTTCGTGGAGGCCGCGACGGAGTCGAAAACCGCGAATGCGTGCTTGAGGGTGGTGGAGAAACGATCCTCTTCGACCCGAACGATCTTCCTCACCGTGGCTTCGGTGGTCTTGAGGTCGGGATAGGCCGACTGCATCCGGGCGACAAGCTCGCTCACCAGGTCCGCGAGGAACGGCTTGTCGAGGCCGAGCTTCCGTCCGTGGCGGAGCGCGCGGCGCATGATCTTGCGCAGGACGTAGCCGCGGCCTTCGTTGCCGGGGAGCACGCCGTCCGAGACGAGAAACGTGGTCGCGCGCAGGTGATCGGCGATGACGCGCAGCGAAATGTCGGTCGCCGGGTTGGCGCCGTACTTGACCCCCGCGAGCTTCGCGGTGGCTTCGATGAGCGGCGCGAAGAGATCGGTGTCGTAGTTGTTGAGCTTGCCCTGGACCACCGCGGTGACGCGTTCGAGGCCCATCCCGGTGTCGACGCAGGCCGCGGGGAGGGGAGTGAGCGCGCCGCTCGCGTCGCGGTTGAACTGCATGAACACCAGGTTCCAGATCTCGAGATACCGGTCGCATTCGCAGGCGACGCCCAGGCAGGGGCGGCCCGCTTCGACCTCGGCGCAAGGCAGGGAATCGCCCTGATAGAAGTGCAGTTCCGAACAGGGACCGCAGGGGCCGGTGTCGCCCATGGCCCAGAAGTTGTCCTTCTTGCCGAGTTCGAGAATCCGCTCGGCGGGGAGGTACGCGCGCCAGTGGTCGAAGGCCTCGGTATCGCGGGGGACGCCGTCCTCGCCCTTGAAGATGGTGGCGGTGAAGCGGTCCTTCTCGAGGCCCATGGTCCCGGTGAGGAAGTCCCAGGCGTAGGCGATCGCGTCCTTCTTGAAGTAGTCGCCAAAGGAGAAGTTGCCGAGCATCTCGAAGAAGGTGTGATGACGGGCGGTGAGGCCCACGTTCTCGAGGTCGTTGTGCTTGCCTCCCGCGCGCACGCACTTCTGGGAGGAGACCGCCCGCTTGTAGGCCCGGCTCTCCCGGCCCAGGAAGACGTCCTTGAACTGGTTCATCCCCGCGTTGGCGAAGAGAAGGGTGGGGTCGTTCTGGGGGATCAGGGGCGAACTGCGCACGACCTCGTGCTGAGCGTCCTCGAAGAATTTGAGGAAGGAAGCACGGACGTCGTCCGCGGTGAATTGGCTACTCTTCTGCGTCATTGTGCGTATTTTCGACCATCAGGGCGTTTTCCGCGAGGCGCAGGGCCCTCTTTGCCTCGGAAAGTTCGAAACCGCGTCCCATCAGAGATCGCACGACCCTGACCCGCTTCTCCCGCAGGGTCTCGCCTTTGGCCCGGCGAAGGAGGCGTGTGGCGAACCGGACCAGGTTGGTTTCGCCCTCGTTCGATCCCGCGAAAGCCTCTTTCGTCACGGCCTGGGCGGTCGCGGTCGCGATGCCC
>DAORUA010000039.1:0-16937 GCA_035432945.1 Vicinamibacteria bacterium
GCCTTGGCGAGCCCGAGGGCGGTCTCCACCGACTGCACCACCTGGGTGTTGGTCCAGGGCTTGGTGATGAAGTCGCCCGCCCCCAGTCTCATGCCTTCCACCGCGAGCGGAATGGAGCCCCACGCCGTCATCAGGATGACCGGCATCGAAGGATGCGCGCTCCGGATCTCGCGCAGGAGAGCGAGGCCTTCCGCCCCGCTGGTCTCGCGGCTGAAGTTCATGTCCTGCAGGACCAGGTCGCAGGGGTTCGCTTTCAGCCAGGCCACCGCCTCCACCCGATTCGACACGGCATGCCAGGCGTGCCCGGCCTGCTTCAGGAGCAGGCCCAGGGACGCGTGGACCGACGCATCGTCATCGACGATCAGAATCATTCGTAGCGAAGAGCCTCAGCCGGGTGGACGGTGGTGGCAAGACGCGCCGGGTGCAGGCCGCACACCAGGGCGAGTCCGTAGAGCCCCACAATGGTAAGGGAAAGTCCGGCGAAGAAGACACTCTTCGGCACCGGCCCCAGAAGATCGAGGAAAGGGAACTGGAGCACGACCGCGATCCCGCCGAGCATGGCGAGGGTCGCCATCACCATCAGTTCGCCGATGACCTGGCGCTGCACGTCCATCCCGGAAGCTCCCATGGCCCGCCGGACCCCGATCTCGCGGATCCTGGTGGTGACGCTCTGCCAGAGCACGCCGGACAGGCCGAGCGCCACCATCAGGATGAGGAAGAGGGCGACCAGGGCGCCCACCCCGAGCGGCGCCATGTACAGCCGCCGGTTGAGTTCGGCTCCCATCACCATGGGTTCCACCTTGAACGACCAGTCGGGAGCCGCGGCCTGCAGCGCCCGGGCGAGCCGCGCTTCCACCGACGCGTCGGCGCCCGGCTTCATGCGAAGGGCCATGCTCCCGATCCGCCGCATCTGAGCGGCGGAGAAGGCGACGCGGGTCAGCACGTAGGACTCCTCCGTCTCCATCTCCCCTTCCTGCTTGAACGCGCGCATCACCCCCACCACGCGCCGCTCGATCTCCGCCGGCCCGTTGAGGTCGCGATCCCCGGTAATGCTCTGGCCGATCGGATCCTCGTCCCCGAAGGCGCGCCTGGCCAGCGCCTCGGTTATGACCACCGCCTCGTAGCCTCCCCCGTCATCCTCGGGCCCGAACCAACGGCCGCGCGTGATCTCGATCCCCATGACGTCCTTGTACTCGTCGGTGCAGCGCGCCAGCGAATAGCTCAGATCGCGCTTCCGGAACGCGAAGGTGCGCACTTCGTTGGAATGAGAGAAAGGGAGAGGGCTCGCCCAGGCCGCGTCGACCACCGCGGGATCGCTCTTGACCACCGCGAGCAGGGCGCGCTGCCGGCTCTCATGGGGATTCTCGACCCCGGGCGGCGCCGGCGCGGCGCCCGCCGGGCCCGAGACCGAGGTGCGGCTCGCCTCGGGCCTGCTCTCCGAGAACTGGACATCGATGGAGAACACGTTCTCGTAGGCGAAGCCGAGAGGCCTGTGGTAGTTCGTCCACGAGTAGAGGGACAGGGTCGACACCGCGAAGAGGACCAGGAAGCAGACGAAGATCTCCGCGATCACGAGGGCGTTCGCCCGCTTGCGGTTCCAGATCAGCTTGAAGAGATGGCGGATCACTTCACGCCTCCGGCCAGGGCCTGGATGGGAGTGAGGCGGGACAGTCTCCAGGCCGGCCACACTCCGGAGATCACGCCGAAGGCCAGGGCGAAGGCGAAACCCCAGGCCGCGATCCGCCAGTTGAGGGAGAAATGGGCGTAGGGAATGAGATCGCTCGCATTGAACAGAGCGAGGACGATCGCGGAACTCGCGAGGGCGAGGACGCCGCCCACCACGGAGATGACCACGTTCTCGAAGAGGAACTGGAGCAGGAGGTCCCGCGCGGAGGCCCCGAAGGCGCGGCGCACGCCGATCTCCGAAGCCCGCTCGAGCGCGCGGCTGACGTTCAGGTTCACCAGGTTCACCGCGGGCAGGATCATGAACAGCGCGGCCGCGGTGAGGAGGATCGCCATCATCCGGCCTCCCGCATCCTCCGACTTGAAGTCGCCGAGGAAGAGCCGCGAGAAGGAGCCGAAGAACGTCTCGGGGACCGCGTAGATCCGGTCGAACTGCGGGGGAAGCTCGACCTTGGCGAGGCGCGACTTGAACTCCTGCTGGACGCCCTCCACCGCCTCCTTGTCCTTCAACAGGAAGAGCGCGTGGAAGCCTCCGCGCAGCCGGGTCTTGTAGTCGTCGGTCTTGGCCGTGGTCACGGGAACGTAGATGTCGCCCGTGGCCATGAGGCGGAAGATCGGAACGTCGGGCACCACCCCCACCACCTTGAAGGTCTGGCCGTCGGCCTCGATGGTCTGTCCCACCGCAGGGGCGCCCCCGAAGAACTTCGCCCGCGTGGTCTCGTTGATGACGGCCACGAACCGGCCGTCGCCCACATCGGCCTCTCCGAAGGGACCGCCCTCGACGAACTCGAAATCGAGGATCCGGAAGAAGTCGGCGTCGGTGCGCTTGATCAACGACTTCAGCCGGGCGCCCTTCCAGTAGGAGATCACGGTCTCGGGCTGGGAGAGGATGGAGAGGCGCTCGACCTGCGGAATCCCGCGCATGTACCGGTCGAAGAGCGCGTAGCCGCCCGGGCCGGTGGACATCGAGTCTTTGCCCTGCATCCGCACGTTGTCGATGACGAGCGTCCTCTCGCCCCGCGTCTCCGGGGGGTAGGAAGAGAAGATGTGGTCCAGCATGGCCGCGGCCAGGGTCAGCACGAGCAGGGTGAAGCCGATCCCGAAGAGGCTCACGAAGGTGAAGAACTTGCGGCGGCCGAGAATCTTGAGGCTGAGTTTGAGGTAGTTCTTGAGCATTCATTCTCCCTTGAGCTGGATCCCGGCTTTCGCCGGGATACGCGGAGCGATGGCGTCGCCATCGCTCCGCTAATTCACCCGGCGGCCGTCGAACATGCGGATGGTGCGCGCGGTCTTCTCGGCCTGGCGCGGGTCGTGCGTGACCATCACGAGCGTGGTCCTCTCCCGGGTGTTGAGGTCCTGAAGGATGGACAGGATCTCGTCGCCCATCTGCGAGTCGAGGTTGCCCGTGGGCTCGTCGGCCAGGAGCACCCGCGGCTTCCCCACGATGGCCCGGGCGATGGCCACCCGCTGCTGCTGGCCGCCCGAGAGCTGCGAGGGGAAGTGATGCTGGCGAGCGGAGAGCCCCACCCGTTCGAGCGCCGCCTCCGCCGCCTTCCTGCGTTCCCCCGCCCCCACCTTCCGATACAGAAGCGGTATCTCCACATTGTCGAGGACGGAGAGGTCGGGGATGAGGTGGAACGACTGGAACACGAAACCGATCGACTGGTTTCGCAATCGGGCCAGCGCCTGGTCCGAGGCGTCCGTCACCACCGCGCCGGCGAGGGAGATCGTGCCCTTGCTGGGCGCGTCCAGGAGACCCATCAGATGCATCAGCGTGCTCTTGCCGCAGCCGGACGGCCCCATCACGGAGACGAACTCTCCTTCCTCGATGTCGAGGTTGACGCCGGACAGGGCCACGGTCTCGATGCGGTCGGTGCGGTAGACCTTCTCGACGTTGTCGAGGCGGATCATTGGAACGCTCATTTCAGTTTCAGCTCCCTGGCATGAAGGTAGTTGGTCATGTCGGAGACGATGACTTCGTCCCCGGGCTGCACGCCCTTCGAAATCTCCACCGCGTCGTAGCCGATGAGTCCGAGCTCCACGCGCGTGCGAAACGCGCGACCCTCGCGCACCACGAACACGTCCTGCGCTCCCTCCCCGGAGAGGAACGGACCGCGGGCCACCCGGATCGCGTCTTTCCGCCGATCGGTGACGATGTAGACATCGGCCTTGAGGCTCGGACGCAGGACCGCGTGGGTGGGCTCGGCGAGGCGGATCCAGAGCCGCATCACCCCGTCGCGCACCGTCGGCTCCACCGTGCTCACCTCGCCGCGCAGGTCGACGCTGCCGATCCGGACCAGCGCTTCGAGCCCGGCGCGCAGGGCGCGCCCGTGCAGGGCGGAGACCGTGGCCTCGATACGGAACGACTTGAGATCAGACAGGCGGGCGAGCGGCTCGCCTCGACGCACCAGCGCTCCGGCCTCGGTGACCGCCCAGGTGACGATGCTGTCGCGCTCCGCGCGGGTGGAGCCGAGCTGCAGGACGCGGCGGGCCTCGCGGCGCTGGCTCTCCAGGGTGGCGAGTTCGAGGTTCATCCCGTCGATCTGCGCCTTCGTCATCTCCTCCGCGATGGCGCGCGAGGCGACGAGCCGCTTCAGTTCGAGCGCCGCCCTCGCCTCGTTGAGCTGGGCCTCGCGCAGGCCGTCCTTCGACACCAGGCCGGAGGCCGCGAGCTCGGTCTGCTGGGCCAGCCGCGCGCGGAGCGATTCGACTTCAAGGCGCTTGGCCTCGGTGGCCGCGTCGAGGTCGGCGAGGCGGCTCTGAAGATCGAGCCGGGTCCGGCGCTGATCGTTGCGCTTGAGATCGACGTCGCGGTCGAGCTTGTCGAGGGCCACGGTCTGCTCGGAAAGATCGAGCTCCAGGATGGCCTCGCCCCTCTGGATCGGGTCTCCCGCGCGCTTGAGGATGCGGGTGACCCGCGCGTCCACCGGGCTCGAGATCACTTCCTCGAGGTCTGGAGTGACCGTGCCGTTCGCGGCGATGGAGGCCTCGACCCGACCGCGATCCACCCTCTCGATGCGCACGCGCGAGCGTGGGACCGAAGGCCGCAGCAGCGACGGCCCGTACGTGAAGGCGAGGAACAGGCCAAAGGCGACGAGCCCGCCCACGACCATCCGCCGGCGCTTCTGCGCCGCGGCGAAGACGGGGTCTATGGCTCGGTCCATGTCTCTCGCCTGAGCAACGCCCGTGCCACCGCAACCATATCGATTCGCTGGGACTTGCCCGCGTTTCCAGGGTCCGATCCGTACGCCTCCGTACGTTTTCGTCCGGAACCGTACAGCGACGCCGCCCCCCGCGGGAATCGGGCAGGGCGACTGAAGTAACGTCGGCACCGGGCGAGCCACCGGGGACGCAACCCATGGACACGAGGGATCGAAGGATGACCGAACCGACCAAGCAGGACCTGATCGCCCAGTGGGCGTTCGACACGCGATCCCTGCTGCTGCGCTTCCATCTCTGGCTCGAGGACATCGAGATCGGATGGCGGCCCGGATCGCGATACGGCTACGAGGCCTTCGACTACATCCCGGACGAAATCCGGCGATCGCTGGCCATGACCGCGGCGGTCACCGCCCTCGGCACCCGGCTCTTCGCCCGTTTCGGCGAAGGCAAGGGCGCGGACAAGCACACCTTGAACCAGGTCAAGAAGGACGCCGATGCGATCTCGGCCTACGTCACCAGCGAAGCGCTGTGGCACTTCAGCCGCAAACTCCCGGAGAACCACGCGATCATGGTCTGTCTCGGCGAGGGCTTGATGCCCAAGGCGGGCGAGACCCCGGAGATGGGAGCGAACCCGCTGCTCGGCTTCGGCCGCGTGTACGCGCGTCCCGAAGTGGCGAAGTTCATCGACTCGCGGGTCCACCGCCTTCTGAACGATCCCTCCTACGGCTGGGAAGGCTTCTACCGGAAAATGCGGGACAAGGGCATCACGATCTGGGGGACCGCCATCGACACCCTCGAGAACACCTCCCGCTTCGCCAAGGGCGAGGAGATCGGGCCGATGACGGTGATCCACATGTTCGACCAGCCCCTCACCGTGGCCCGCCCCTACGAGGCGTACATGGGCACCCTCGCCCTGCCCCGGCAGGTCGCCGACACCGCCCGCGATCACTCGATCCACCTCGACCTCCTGTCGCCGCGCAGCAAGCTGGTGGACGCCATCGAACTGGCGGTCCCCGGCATCAGGCGGGAGAACATCCACGTCTGGACGCTCGGCGGCAAGAGCCGCGAGACTCGCCTCGCCGCGCTCTGGGCGGAGTGGAAGGCGCTCGGGGTGCATCTGGTCGAGGACGGCTGGCTCTGCCCGAGCGGCCTGCCCGCCTTCACCGAATCCGGAACCTACGCCCCCACCTATCTCGTGGGCACATGGCGCGACGCGGCCGATGCACCCCACCTCTTCCTCTGCGACGGCTACGCCGCCTCCGCCGAGGCCATGCAGGCGGCGAGCCTCACCCAGGCCCTCGACGTCGACGTCACCATGGCCCTCTATTCGCCCCGCTTCGAGCGCCCGATGCAGGACGAGCAGCGTCTGATGCGCCTCGATCCCGAGGCCCCCGACTTCGTGGAGTCGCTCGCCCGCTTGCTGGGCGAGGCCGAGTTGTCCCCCGAGCGCGTGGCCTACTACGCCGAGTGCCTGCGCGAGAAGACGACCGCGAACATGCCGGAATCGGACCGGGTGATCCGGGCCGGCGACTTCTTTCCGGAAAAAGCCTGGCGCGCGGTCGCGGCGAGCGGCTACATCGGCGCCGATCCGTACACGGGCCTGCCCGGCGTGACCCGCCTCTCCGAGGACACCTACGCGGTCACCACCCAGTTGGCGACGCGCGGATCGGGGATGGTGGTGCGCTTCGTGTTCCGCTTCCTCGCCCCCTTCGAGGAGATGCGGCTCATTTTCAGCCCGCTGCTCGAGCGCTTCATCGCCGGCGAGGACTACCGCACCCGCGCGGTCAAGGTCTCGGACTCGGGGCGCATCCGCAACGAACTGCAGACCCTGTGCTCGCAGGCCCTCGAGTACCGGGACGACACCATCCTCATCCACTTCGACCGCATCGAGCCGGACGTGATGCCGGTGCCCAAGCAGCAGGTGGTGCGCGAGGTCCTCACCTGGTACAAGGAGAACCACCCGGTCTGGTTCTCCTGGCTGGAGATCGCGTAGGCGGTCACGGACCGGCGGGCCGGTTCCGCGTCCATGCGTCGACGCGCGGGTTCATGACCCGGAACCACAGCGGCGGCACGAGGGCGACCATCAGCATGGCCGCGTAGCCGCTTGGGAGTTGCGGAGCCTCGCGGTCGTCCCAGTGGCGCAGCGTCTCGTAGGGGCGGCTCGCGAGAGTGTGGTGATCGGAGTGGCGGGCGAGGTTGAAGAGATAGAGGTTCGAAACCCGGTGACTCGAGTTCCACGAGTGCTCCGGTCCCACGCGTTCGTACCGGCCGGGCGCGAGCTCCCGCCGGTTCAGGCCGTAGTGTTCCAGGTAGTTGATGACCTCGAGAAGCGTCACCGCGATGGCGCTTTGCGCGAGGAAAAGTGCGACGCCCTTCGCCCCGAAGAGGGCGGCGATCCCGGCGTAGACGAGCGCGGCCGCAAGGGGCATCCGCAGCCGTCGATCGCGCAGGGTCCAGGCCTCCCCCGTGCGCGCGACGCGCTCACTCTCGATCCGCCACGCCGAGCGCGCGCCGCCGAGGATGGAGCGGGGAATGAAGGCGAAGACGCTCTCACCGCGGCGCGAAGACGCGGGATCGAGCGGGGTGGCGACGTGACGGTGGTGGCCGTGGATGTGTTCGATGCAGAAGTGCGCGTAGCTCGCCTGCGTCATCAGGATCTCGGCCAGCGCCCGGGGGAAGGCGGAGGCCCGATGCATCAGCTCGTGGGCGATCACGATGCCGCCGGAGCCGGAGATGACGCCCAGGGACAGCGTGAGGCCGATGGTTTCGACGAAGGAGGCCGGGGCGTCAGGGCGGGTCAGCCGGCCAAGGACGAGAAGGATCGCCGCGGTTTGAACGGGGACGAAGGCCCAGAGAGCGAGGTCGAACACCCAGCGCGACCCGAGTGATGGGGCCGGCGGATTCGCGTCATGTCGGCCCACTCGATCGTCGAGAACGGGAAGGAGGCCGAAGATGAAGGCGACGGGAAGGAAGGTCCAACCCCCTCCCAGCGCCGCTCCGAGGGCGAGCAGGGCGGGGCCGAGATAGGCGAGGAGGTGAGCCAGAGCCATGCCGGGACATTCTCGACTGGTGAATTCAATTGTCAAGCCACGCCCGGCGAGGGGAGGCCTCCGGCCCGGCCGGGCACGCTGATGACTATGATCCCGCGATGAGAACGATCACGCAGTGGGTGGGCCTCGCCCAGGCCCTGGGGCTCGCGGCCATGGCTCAGGCGCAGACGCCCGGCGAGCCGCCGAACCTCGCGGCCGCGCTGTCCGGGCCGGCAGGCCGTGTGTCGCTCGTCTACGAGGGTCGCGCCATCGTCGAAGGCACGGTGAGCGCGGACGAGGGCGCCACCGCGGAGCGGCGGATGGTGACGAGCGAATCGAACGGCGCGCTCACCCAGGTCGTCAAGTGGACGGCCCGGGGGAAGGGCCGCATCACCCTGGACCTCAGGGTTCACGGCAGCGCCGACGCCCTCGCGGTGGAAGCCGACCGCCCGGACAGCACCGTCCCCATCGTCCGCGCGAGCATCGGCCCGAGCCACAACCTGCGGAACCGCGCGGTCTACGACCGGACGCGCGACTGGACGGTTTCGATCGACGCGGGCGCCGCCCTCACCCTCACCCCCGTGGCCCCGACCGCCACGGGCACGACCTTCCATCTTCAGGCCGCGGGCCGGGAGATCGTTCTGCGTTTTCGCCCGCGCTTCTACCAGAAGCACCGGGGGCTCAAGTATTTCCGTCCGTGGACCTATCAACCGTGGAACCGTTCCGTGACGGGCTGGACTTCCTGGTACGCCTTCCGCGACAAGGTCACGCAGGAAGACATCACCACGACTGCGGCGGTGATCGCCGAGACCCTCGCCCCGTTCGGATACGAGTACGTTCAGATCGACGATGGGTTTCAGCAGGACCCGATCGGCGTTCCCGATCACTGGCTGAAGACGAACGACAAGTTCCCCGGCGGGCTCGAGGGCTTGAAGGAGTCCATCGTCAGCCGCGGCCTCAAGCCCGGCCTGTGGACGAACGTGTCGTTCGCCGAAGCCGACTATGCCCTCGCCCATCCCGGGTACTTCGTGCCCGGACCGGACGGGCAGCCCGCGAACGGGAACTGGGTCGGCTACGTTATGGACGGATCGAACCCGAAGACACTCGCCGACCTGGTGACGCCGGTGTACCGGTCGCTCATCGACTCGGGCTGGCAGTACTTCAAGGTGGATGCCCTGCGGCACCTGAGATACGAGGGCTACAACAGCTTCGCCGACTACTTCGCGCGCAAGCAGCTCGATCGCGAGGCGGTCTATCGCCAGTTCGCGTCCTCCATCACCTCGACCCTGGGACCGAACGTGTTCAAGCTGATGTGCTGGGGCGTTCGACCCGAGCTGATCGGCCTCTTCGACGGATGCCGGCTCGGCAACGACGGCTTCGGCTACGGGGGATTCTCGGAGTACAACTCCTTCAACAACATCGTCTGGCGCAACGATCCGGACCACATCGAGCTGAGCCAGCCCGACGCCTATCGCGCGACCACCCTCACCTCGCTCACCGGTTCGATCCTCATGCTCACCGACCCTCCCACGATGTACCGGACGGACCGGGTGGAAGCGGCCCGGCGGACCTCGCCCGTGCTCTTCGCGCAGCCCGGCCAGATCTACGACGTCGAGCCGTCCCGGTCGAACGCGATCGAACGCGCCGCGGTGGAGATGTCGGGCAGCGGCCCGCGCACCTTCGACGCCACCCAGTCCCTCTCCGTCCACTACCTCCACGCGATCGACGTGAGCCGCCCGTACGAGCGGTGGATGGTCCTCGCCCGGACCGGCGGCGACAACGCGCCCGTCCAGTTCGCCGACCTGGGGCTCGCCGCGGACCGCGAATACCTCGCCTTCGAGTTCTGGACGAAGTCCTTCGTCGGCTCGTTCCGGGGCGCGCTCGCCCCTGGGGAGGTCGACGCGCGGTTCGGTGTCCAGGTGTTCTGCCTCCGCGAAAAGCTCGCTCGCCCGCAACTGGTGGCCACGAACCGGCATGTGTCCTGCGGCGCGATGGACGTATCGAACGTGACCTGGATCGCCGACTCACTCGAGGGGGGCAGCAGCGTGGTGGCCGGCGATCCGTACGAGCTCTATGTCACCGAGGCCCCGGGGTACGCGTTCGTGGACGCGCGCATCGAGGGGGCCGAGATCACGGCCAACGAGAAGGTCGGGGCGTTGCGTCGCCTGCGCCTTCTGTCGCAAAGGGGCGGCGAGGTCCGCTGGCGCCTGACCTATCGAACCGAAGGACCCTGAGCCGCGCAGCCGGGCAGCCGGAACGCGCCGATCCGGCTCGAATAGCTCGTGGCGTCCTTCCTGACGTAGTCGCCAACGTACCAGATCGTGCAGTCGTCTCTCGGATCGATCGCGGTCTGGGTGTAGTCCTCCCAGCGCTGCGCGCGCGGCCGGCCCGTGCCGGGGCCGCCATCCGCGGCTTCGCCCTCGACGAGCACGGTCTCGCGAAGGGTGAGCTGTCCGGCGGGATCGTTCGCCCGCCGCCCCGCGAATCTCTGACCCGGGAAGTTCGGCGACCCTCCGAACGAGTAGCCGATGCCGAGGTTGCCGTGCTTGTCCATGGCCGGACTCGGCAGCCATCGGTAGAACCCCCCGGGCGCGTAGGTGCCCTGCTGATGGAGGCTCACGCCCCGGGCCTTCCCGGGCTTCACCCGGAACTCGTACCAGCGCACCCCTCCCCCTCCGGCCGCGGTGTCGATGGAGTGCGCGGCCACGATGCTCTCGCGCCCGCCCACCCGGCGATAGACGAGCCTCGCCATGAGCTTGTCGCCCTGCGCGTCGAGCCGGAGTTCGCTGCCGGGCTGCGGCACGCAGTAGGTGAGCTGGCCGCCGCATAGATAGTGATACGGCGCGACCTTGATCGCCTGGGGCCCTTTGACCGAGGTCTTCCCCGGGTCCTTCCAGTCGACGTGGAACTGCCAGACGTTGATGACATCGTCGGCGAGGATGTTGTCGAGCTGCCGGCCGCCCGCCGCCATCATGATGTTCGGCGCGCCTTTGGGGGGAAGGGCCTTGCCATCGATGTCCGCGTTGTTCAGGAAGTTCACGTCGTGGATGATCACGCACTGCTCGGTGGCGGGCTGCCCCGCGAGCATCTTCGCGCGATCGACCACGCACGCGTGCTTCTCGGTGGCCACGTCGGGCGCGATGCGATCGTCGCTCGTGCTCGTGGGCACGTAGTACCCGTCGGTCCAGATCGCGGGGCGCGGATAGTCGGGAAAGAGCGGGCGCAGGAATTCGTAGCGATACCAGGCGCCGAGCGGATCCGGCGTCGCGGAGATCGCGTAGCACATCGAATAGGGCCCGAGCGGGCCGGGCGAGGGCGAGGGCCGTGGCCCCGGTGTCGGTGTCGGTGTCGGCGTCGGAACCGCGGGCGGCGGCTGATACAGGATCGCGGGCGGGCCGGGCTGATCCGCGACACCGGGCACGCTCAATTGCGCGATCCCCGGCGGCGCCGGTGCGATCTGGTCGGGCCGCGCCGGACCCCGCGAGAAAAGGGGCATCACGATCAGCCAGCGATCCGCCAGTTGGTCGTAGCGCACGACCACGTCGCCGCTGCTTCGGGCTTCGCAGTTCCCGCCGAACCCCTTGAAAACATTGTTCGCGCGCACCGGTCCGTAAAGGACCTTCCCGGTCGCGTCGAATTTCTTTCCCCTTCGGGTGAACACCGCCATGCCCGCGCCGTTCACGGTCTGCACGATGTGATCGGGCCCCACGGCCAGGCTGTTGTCCGAAGGGTTCCGCACCGGCACGCTGCCCTGAGGTCCGCTGAAGCCGAGACCGAGGCCGTCGAAACTCTCCACCAGCTCAGGACCCGGCAGGGCGCCCTGGGTCGTCTGCTCGATCGCGGCTCCCGCGGGCTTCACCGGAGGCGCAAGGTAGGGAGAGGGCGCCGGGGGCGGCTGGGGCGCGGCTTGTTCCCGCCCCAGGGCGACCATGAGGAGCAGAAGGGTGAGTCGGGTCATGGAAAGGGCTCCCCGCGCTGGCGATCGCGCGTCTAGGGCTTGCTCGTGCCCGCCCGGCCGTAGCGGTCTTCGAGGCGGACCACGTCATCGAGTTCGGGCGTCGACACCTCGACGATGTCCACGTCCGTGACTCCGGTCATGCGATGCACGGTATGCGGGGTGATGTGAAAGAGGTCGCCCGGCTTCATCTCGGTCTTCTCGAGATTCGTCGGATCGTCCTTCGAGCCGGTCTCGAAGAGCAGGGTGCCGGCCTGGACGAGGATGGTCTCGTCCTTGACGTTGTGATACTGCAGAGACAGGCTCTCGCCCGCTTTGATGTGCAGCAGCTTGCCGACATAGCGGTCGGTGCGGGCCCACCAGATCTCGTAACCCCAGGGTTTGTCGATTCGCTTCGCGCTCTCGTTCATGGGCCTTCTGCCTCGTTGGTTCGCTTGGTTTGGTTGAGCCGATCATGCCGCCTCACGCGGGGGCGGGGGTCTCCCGGCGGGTCTCGCGGAGAGCGGCCGCGAAGGACTCGATGGTCAGGGTGTCCGACCTCACCGCCGAAGCCACCGCCTCCTCGACCTCGGCGAGGGAGGAGGCGCCGAGCGCGTGACGCACCTGGCGGATCGAGGTCGGCGCCATCGAAAGCTCCCGGTAGCCGAGGCCCACGAGCAGGAGCGCGCCCTCGCGGTTCGCCGCCATCTCCCCGCATACCGACAGGGGGACGTTGGAGGCCTTCGCCGCGGCCACGATGTCGCCCAGCAGCCGCACCACCGCGGGGTGAAAGGGAGCGTAGAGATGGCCGACCCGCGGGTCGGCGCGGTCGACCGCGAGGGTGTACTGGATGAGATCGTTGGTGCCGACGCAGAGGTAGTCGAACCTCCGCCCCAGCGCCCCCGCCACCAGGGCGGCGGAGGGAATCTCGATCATGGCCCCGAGCGGGGGCCGGCGAAACGCCCGGCCCGCGGAACGAAGCTCCCGCTCGACGTCTTCGACCAGGGCCAGGATCTCCTCGGCCTCCCGAACCCCGCCCACGAAGGGGAACAGGATCCGGATCGCGGTTTCGTCGGCGGCGCGCAGGAGCGCGCGGATCTGGGGCCGGAAGTAGTCGCTGCCCCGGGAGAGCAGGCGGAAGGCGCGCAGGCCGAGCGCGGGATTCGGGCTGGAGGGGCTCGCGGGGGACAGGTCCTCGGGCCCGAGATCGAAGGTGCGGACGGTGAGCGGGTGCGGCGCCACCGCGAGAGCGAGGCGGCGATACAGGTCGAGCTGCGCATCCTCGCTGGGCGCGCGTCCCTGCCGCGAGAGCAGGTATTCGGAACGGAAGAGGCCGACGCCCATGGCCCCGGACTCCCGGACCGCCTCGATGTCCGACGGGAATTCGATGTTGGCCCGCAGGAGGATCTCGACCCCGTCCGAGGTCCGAACCGGGCCTTCGGGCGGCCCGGTCTTCCGGTGTTCGGTGACCTTCTCGATCCGGGTCTCCGGCGGCGGGCTGGTATCGATGTATCCCGCGGTTCCATCCACGAGGACCAGAGCCTCGCTCGGCACCTGCGCGGTTCCCGTGCGCACCCCCAGCACGCAGGGAATGGCGCGGGACCGGGCGAGGATGGCCATGTGATGGGTGGGCGAGCCGTGATCGGCGACGAGCGCGCCCACCTGAGACCAGTCGATCTCCGCGGCCTCGGAAGGCTTCAGGTCTTCACAGACCAGGACCACCTTCTCGCCGCGCGGCAGGACGAGGTCGCCCTTGGTGCCGCCGAGCAGCGTGAGGACGCGGTCGAGGACGTCGTCGAGGTCGTGGGAACGTTCGGCGATCACCGAGGACGCGCGAGCGAAGAGCCGGCGCAGCTCTTCGCACACGATGGAAAGCGCCCACTCGGCTCCGATCAGCCGCTCGCCGATGAGGCTCAGGCTTCGGCCCGCGAAGAGCGGGTCCTGCAACATCAGGACCTGCGCGTCGAAGAGATACGCGTGCGCTTCCCCCGCCTCGCGGGAAAGCCGGCCCCGCAGGTCCTCGAGCTCGGCCTGGGCGGCCAGCAGCGCGGCCTGGAGCCGGTCGCGCTCGCGCGGCGCCTCCGCCTTCTCGAGGTTCTTGAAGGGCACGCGCCGCTCGGCCCGCCGGAACACGAAGGCCTTCCCGAGCACCCGGCCGGGGGCGATGGCGAAACCTGAAAGCCTCAATTCCTGGGCGCCTCTCCAAATCCCGCGGCGACGAGGAGGGCAAGGGCCTTGACCGCCTCCTTCTCGTCGCGACCGTCGGCCCGGACCTGGATGCTCGCGCCGCAGGGTGCCGCGAGCAGGAGGAGGCCGAGGATGGACTTCCCATCCATCTCCTTGTCCTTGAAGACCACGGTGACCTGGGCCTCGAACCTCGACGCCTCCGCGACGAACTTCGCGGCCGCACGGGCGTGGAAGCCGAGGGCGTTGACGACGCGAATGGTCTTACGTCGCATGGTCGACAAGGGTCGCGGGCAGGGACGGAGCCGAATTCACTTCGGCGCAGTCCCGGGGGTCCGGGGGGCTAAGCAGGAGTGCGATCGGCATTGCGGCCCCCCGGCTTAAGAAGATCTCCGGCGACCTGGACGCTCTCGCGGCCCTGCGCGCAGACGATCCGGGCCACCTCGGCGAGGGGCTTGGTCCGGATCTGGCAGGCCTTGATGAGCATGGGAAGGTTGACCCCCGTCACCACTTCGACGCCGTCGCCCGCGAAAGGCAGCACGAGGTTCGTCGGAGTGCCGCCGAACATGTCGGTCAGCACGAGCACGTTCTTCTTTCCGCACCGGGCGAGAGCCTTGCCGATATGGCCCTTGGCCACGTCCACGTCGTCCTCCCAGTCGATGGAAAGGGCGATGATCCTTTCCTGATCGCCCACGATCATCTTGAGGGCGTTCACCAGTTCCTTGGCCACGTCACCGTGGGTCACGACGAGGATGCCGATCATTTCTGCTTGAGGTCGCGGTGCCTGAGACGAACGGTGACGCCTTCGATC
The DNA here is from genome assembly GCA_035432945.1 of Vicinamibacteria bacterium. Taxonomy (GTDB): domain Bacteria; phylum Acidobacteriota; class Vicinamibacteria; order Fen-336; family JAGNNV01; genus JAGNNV01. Next base: position 14,804 of record DAORUA010000039.1, read on the forward strand.
CGGTCGAGGTCTGACGCCAGCTCGCGGGCAATCATGACAGAGCGGTGGCGGCCCCCGGTGCACCCGATGGCGATGGTGAGGTAGGCCTTTCCCTCGGCCACGTACTTCGGAATGACGAAGCCCAGGAAGTCCCTGAGCTTCGACTGGAACTCGCTGGTGCCCGGGGCGCGCTTCAGGAAGCGGACGATCCTGGCGTCGAGCCCGGTGAGGCGGCGCAGGCGCGGCTCGAAGTGGGGGTTCTTGAGGAAACGCACGTCGAAGACGAGGTCCGCCTCGGTGGGCAGGCCGTGCTTGAAGCCGAACGAGAGCACGGTGAGCACGAGGCCGCTTCCCTCCTGGGGGGCGCCGAAGTGCTCCTGGATGAAACCCTTGAGATCATGGACGCTCAGGGTCGAGGTGTCGAGAATGAGATCGGCGAGGCGCCGGACCGGAGTGAGGGCCTGCCGTTCCTCGCGCAGGCCGTCCCGCACCGGCTGGTTGGCAGCGAGAGGATGGGCGCGGCGCGTCTCGGAGAAGCGGCGGATCAGGGCGGCGTCGGAAGCCTCGAGGAAGATGAGGCTCACCTTCACGGGCTCGCGCTTCAGCTTGGAGAAGGCGCGTCCGAAGTGGGTCACGAAGTTGGGCTCGCGCATGTCGACCACGAGCGCGGCCCGGGGGATGGCCGACGCCTGCAGGAAATCGACGAAACCGGGCAGAAGGGAGGTGGGCAGGTTGTCGACGCAGAAGAAGCCCAGGTCCTCGAGGGCGTTGGCGGCGTGGGACTTCCCCGAGCCGGAAAGGCCGGAGATGATGACGATCTCCGCCTGCCGCCTGGAAAGGGGGCGGGCGGCCTTCATCGCTTCTCCCGCGAATCGGGGGTTCGCAGGGCCTCCACTCGATTCAGAAGCGTGACCGTGGCGTCGTGGCCGCGCGCGCGCAGCAGGAGATTCTTGGCCGCGAGTTCCACGAGCAGGGCCACGTTGCGGCCGGGGGCGACGGGAAGACGCAGGAGGGGAAGCTCGACGTCGAGAATGGACTCGGTCTCGCGATGGAGGCCCAGGCGGTCGTAGGCCTTGCGGGGGTTCCACTTCTCCAGGCGGACCACGAGATCGATGGTCTGCTCGGGACTGACCGCGGAAACGCCGTACAGGTCCTGGATATTGAGGATCCCGAGGCCGCGGATCTCCATGTGATCGCGGGTCGGCTGGGGCGAGGCCCCGAGCAGGCCCTGGGTCGTGGCCTTGATGTCGACGGCATCGTCGGAGACGAGGCGATGGCCGCGGTCCACGAGTTCGAGGCCGCACTCGGACTTTCCGATGCCGCTGTCGCCCCGGATGAAGACGCCCACGCCGAGGACATCGATGAGGACGCCGTGCAGGCGCCCGGTGCGGGCCAGCCGATCCTCGAGAAACTCGGTCAGCCGCTTGATGAAGGGGGTCGAATCGAGGGCGGTGGCGAGGACGGGAATGCCGCGCTTGTCGGATTCGCGCCGCAGCTCCGGGGGCACCTCGAGGTCGCGGGTCACCACGATGCAGCAAAGCTCGCGCGCCATCAGCCGGTGGAGCACGGCCGCGCGCTGCTTCACGGAAAGGGTCTTGAGGTAGGAGGACTCGCTGCCTCCGAGGATCTGCACTCTTCCCGGGCTCAGGTATCGGGTGAAGCCGGTGAGGGCGAGTCCCGGCCTCTGCACGCGGGATCGATCGATGAGGTTCCTGAGCCCGGCCTTCCCCCCGAGCAGGCGAAGGCCCATGGGGGCCGCGGCCTCGGAGAGCAGCGCTTCGACCGGGACCCGCGGAGGAGAGGGCTTCTTCACCGCGGCCGGCCCTTGCGCTCCGAAGACGAGGGAATCCGCATCTCCTCGCGATACTTCGCCACCGTCCGGCGCGCGATGGTCGTGCCCTGGTACGAGAGCACCTGGCCGATCTGGGCGTCGGAAAGGGGTTTCCCGGGCGTCTCCGCGTCGATCATCTGGCGGATCTTCTCCTTGATCGCCACCGAGCTGACCGCCTCGCCCGAATCCCCCTTGAGGCCGGAGTGGAAGAAGAACCGGAGAGGCAGGACGCCCTGAGGCGTGTGCGCGTGCTTGTTCTGGACGATGCGCGAGACCGTGGACTCGTGCATCGAGATGTCGTCGGCCACGTCGCGGAGCACCATG
>DAORUA010000040.1:0-16420 GCA_035432945.1 Vicinamibacteria bacterium
GGTGGATGCGGGCGGTGTCCACGGGGCGCAGGGCGAGCAGGTCCTGGAAGGCCGCGGTCATCTCCGGATGGAACAGGACCGAGTTCTTCCAGCGGTCCGGCTTCGCCACGTCGCGGGCTTCGGGCGCGATGTTGATGTCGCCACAGATCGCCACCTTCCCGGAAAGGTCGAGCCGGCTCGAGGCGTACGTCCGCAGCCGCTTCAGCCAGGACTGCTTGTAGGCCCACTTCTCGGAGCCCACATCTCCCCCGTTCGGGACGTAGATCGAGACCACGCGCACCCCGAGGACGTCGGCCGCGATGACCCGCGCCTGGGGATCGTCGTCTCCGTCTTCGAAGGTGCGCGAAACGTTCTCGACCTTCGTTCCCGCCTTCGCGAGGATGCCGACTCCGTTGTAGGTCTTCTGCCCGAAGGTCACGGCCTCGTAGCCCGCGGCCCGCACCGCCTCGTGGGGGAAATCGTCGTCGACCACCTTCAGTTCCTGCAGGCAGAGGACATCGGGCTGCTCGCGGCCGAGGAAGGCCACGAGCCGCGGCTCCCGCGCCCGCACCGAGTTCACGTTCCAGGTGGCGATCTTCATCTCGCACTCGCCTGCGGCGGCTTCCGCCACTCGTCGATGAGGCTCGCGACCAGGCCGGTCCAGCCGGTCTGATGGGACGCGCCCAGGCCCTCGCCGGTATCGCCGTGGAAGTACTCGTAGAACAGGATCAGGTCCCGCCAGTGCGGATCGGTCTGGAACTTCGTCCGCCGCCCGTGACAGGGCCGCCTTCCGTCGGGGCCGCGGGTGAAGATGGAGACCAGGCGGTCGGACATCTCCTTCGCCGCGTCCCACAGGGGCTTCTCCTCCCCGTTCTCTCCGCCGATCCGGACCTTGAAGGTCGGACCGTACGCGGTGCCGAGCTTGCGCAGGGCCTCGATCATGAGGAAGGTGGTGGGAAACCAGATGGGGCCGCGCCAGTTCGAGTTCCCGCCCTTGATCTTCGATTCCGCCTCCGCGGGCTCGTAGCTCACGGTGCGCCCCTCGAACCGGAACGGCTCGCGCCCGTGGACCTTCGACATGCTCCGCAGGCCGTACTCCGACCAGAACTCGTTGGGGTCGAAGACCCGGTCGAGCAGGCGCCGCGTCTGGTCGTAGTCGACGATGGCGAGGACGTGGGTGGTGGTGCCCTCCCGGTTCAGCGGGTAACAGACGTTCTGGACCACGTGGGCCTTGTTCCGCACGAACCAGATCATGCTCTCGCGAAAATCCTTGAAGGGCTCGATCCACTTCTCCTCCAGCCGCTCGATGGCGTAGAGGGGGACGAGGCCCACCAGCGAGCGCACCCGGAACTTCTCGAACGAACCGTCGGGGTAGCGCAGGACGTCATAGAAGAAGCCGTCGCCTTCGTCGAAGAGCTGATAGTTGCGCCCGCCCATCCGCTTCATGGCCGCGCCCACGTAGATGTAGTGCTGGAAGAACTTGGTGGCGAGGCCTTCGTAGGCCTTGTTCTCGCGGGCGAGTTCGAGGGCGATGCGCATCAGGTGCAGGCAGAGCATGCCCATCCAGCCGGTGGCGTCCGACTGCTCGAGCACCGCGCCGTGAGGGAGCTTCTCCGAGCGGTCGATGACCGTGATGTTGTCGAGGCCGAGGAAGCCGCCCTCGAACACGTTGTTGCCCTCGCGGTCGACCTTGTTGACCCACCAGGCGAAATTGATCAGAAGCTTGTGGAAGCACTTCTCCAGGAAGGCCCGGTCGCCCTTCCCGGTCCGCAGCCGGTCCATGTTGTAGACCCGCCAGACCGCCCAGGCCTGGACCGGGGGGTTCAAATCGGAGAACTCCCACTCGTAGGCGGGGATCTGGCCCGAGGGATGCTGGAACTGTTCGAAGAGAAGCAGCCAGAGCTGCTCCTTCGCGAACTCGCCGTCGATGAGGGCGAGGGGGACGCAGTGGAAGGCGAGGTCCCACGCGGCGAACCAGGGGTACTCCCACTTGTCCGGCATCGACATGATGCGCATGGAGTTCAAGTGCCGCCAGTGCTGGTTGCGGATGTGCTTGCGCGATTCGGGCGGCGGCCAGTCCGCGCGGTCGCCCTCGAGCCAGACGCTCACGTCGAAGAGGTAGATCTGCTTGGTCCACAGCATCCCCGCGAAGGCCTGGCGCTGAACCAGCTTCTCGTCGTCGGTGGCCATGGGGGGATGGATGGTCGCGTAGAACTCGTCGGCCTCGGCCCGGCGCTTTTCGATGATCGCGGGAACGCCGACGAGCGGATCGGGATGAAAGTCCGTGGCGAACCGGAGGCAAAGGTCGACGCTTTCCCCCGCGGGCACGAGCATCCGGTAGTGGAGAGCCGCCTTGGTCCCCTCTTCATCGGGATTGACGGCGTCCTCGCCCCCCACCACGTGACGATGGAAGGCGTCCTTGGTGTAGGGCGACCGGCTCGCCGCTCCCGGGCCGTAGAGGGCCTCGGCGTTCGTCTCGTTGTCGGTGAAGAGCGCCTCGCCGCGGTTTGGACCGAACAGGTGTCGCGGCCCGAGCCGATAGGAGAACGGGAGCTGCTTGGGCGGCAGCACATCGCGGTCGTCCGCGGTAATGCTCACGAACCCCGGCCCCGAGGCCCCGGGAACGATCCGGGGCTGGGGCAGGCTCGCCTCGCCCCAGCTCCAGGTGTTTCGAAACCAGAGGTGCGGGAGGATGTGCAGGGGTGCTGCCTCCGGGCCGCGGTTGTGCGCGCGCACGCGGATCACGATGTCCTCCGCGTTCTCCTTCGCGTATTCGACCTCGATGTCGAAGTACCGGTCGTCGTCGAAGATGCCGGTGTCGAGGAGTTCGTACTCGGGGCCCTCGCCATGGCGGGCCTGGTTCTCGCGAACCAGCTGCTCGTAGGGAAACTCCCGCTGGGGATACTTGTAGAGCCACTTCATGTAGGCGTGGCTCGGGAGGTTGTCGAGGTAGAAGTAGTACTCCTTCACGTCCTCGCCATGGTTGCCCTCCCCGGGGACCACGCCGAACAGGCGCTCCTTGAGAATGGGATCGCGCTCGTTCCAGAACGCGAAGGCGAGGCAGAGCATCTGGTACCGGTCGGAGATGCCGGCCATGCCGTCCTCGCCCCACCGGTAGGCCTTCGACCGCGCATGCGCGTGGGGAAAGTAACCCCACGCGTTTCCGTCCTTCGAATAGTCCTCACGGACCGTGCCCCACGCTCGCTCCGACACGTACGGCCCCCAGTGGCGCCAGGCGGTGAGGCCGGCCTTGTCGGCAAGCCGGTCGTGCTCACGCGTCGCAGGGGGCATTCGCGCGAGTCTATGGCAAATATCCGCGATGGTTCGATCGGCGTTCCCATCCGCGGGCGAGGCATGCCTCGCCCCTACAGGGTGTGACCGCACCGATTCATGTCGACGGGTTCGCGGGACCAAACGGCGAGACGGAACGCAGGGGCCGGGCCTGCCCGGCCCGCCGCATCCCGCGGTCGTATAGCCTCGCACCTCCATGTTCTCCGAACGGACGCCAAGGGACTTTGTTGAGAATGCGCTCGCGCGGCGGATCGGGGAGATGCGGCGTTCCGGGGCTTCGATCCTCGATCTCACCGAATCGAACCCGACCCGGGCCGGGTTCCTGGCGCCTCCGGAACTCCTGACCCTGCTTGCCGACCCTCAGGGCGCGCGATACTCACCCGATTCCCGCGGTCTGCGCTCGGCGCGCGAGGCGGTCGGCCGTGACTACGCGGCGCGCGGCGTGCGCGTCGACCCCGATCACATCGTGCTCACCGCGAGCAGCAGCGAGTCTTACTCCCTTCTCTTCAAGCTGCTCGCGAATCCCGGGGATGACGTGCTCGTGCCCACGCCCTCCTACCCTCTCTTCGGCTATCTCGCCGACCTCGACAGCGTGAGGGTGCGGACCTACCCGCTGCGCTTCGATCACGAATGGCACCTGAGCGTCGACGCGCTCGCCTCCAGTATCGGGGAGCGGACCCGCGCGGTGGTGGTGGTGCATCCCAACAATCCCACGGGCTCGTTCCTGAAGCGGGATGAAGCAAAAGCGCTCGCGGCGGTTTGCGCCGGGCGAGGCGTCGCCATCATTGCGGACGAAGTGTTCGCCGACTTCGCCCTGTCGGAGGGCGCCGCGGACCGTCATCCCACCTTTGCCCTCGACTCCCCCGCCCTCTCGTTCTCGCTCGGAGGGCTTTCGAAGTCGTGCGCGTTGCCGCAGATGAAGGTGGGATGGATCGCGGTTTCCGGCCCGGCCGCGATGAGGGACAAGGCGCTCACCCGGCTGGAGTTCATCGCCGACACCTATCTCTCGGTCGCGACCCCGATTCAACTCGCGCTGCCGGGAATCCTCGAAGCGAAGCTGTCACTCCAGGCGCCGATCAGGACTCGCCTCGCGCGCAATTTCGAGGCCCTGAAGACGGCGGCGGCGGCCCATCCCGAGTTGACCCTGCTCCCGGCCGAAGGGGGATGGTCGGCGCTCCTCCAGTGCCCGGCCAGCCGCACCGACGAGGAGCGGGCTCTCTGGGCCCTCGACGCGGGGGTGCTCGTCCATCCCGGACACTTCTTCGACTTCGAATCGGGGTGCTACCTCGTGGTCAGCCTGCTCTGCGAACCCGCAATCCTCGACGCCGCGCTCCCGCCCCTGCTGAACGCGGCGGTGCGGTAAGGTTCCGCCCCCATGAAACGAATCAGCCCCGAAGAAGCCGCCGCGAAGATGGAGGAGGGGTACGTCTACCTCGACGTCCGGTCCGTGCCCGAGTTCGAGACCGGCCACCCGAAGGGCGCCTACAACATCCCGCTCATGCACGCGGGCAAATTCGGGATGTCGCCGAATTCGAAGTTCATGGAAGAGGTCGAAAAGGCCTTCCCGAAGGACGCGAAGATCGTGGTCGGCTGCAAGAGCGGCGGACGGTCGGTGGGCGCTTGCGGCCTCATGGAGATGTCGGGCTACAAGGATCTTCTCGAGCAGCGGGCCGGCTTCGACGGGAACGGCGCCGAGCCCGGCTGGAGGCAGACCGCGCTCCCTCAGTCGACCACGCCGGAACCCGGACGCGCGTACGCGGACCTGAAGGGCTAGACGCCCGCCATCGCCCTCGCTTCCCCGCGAACGGGGACGCCTTCCTCCTGCAGCAGCCGTTCGATGGTTGCCCAGGTCCGCTGGATGTCGGCGTCGAGGCCCACCGAGAACCGGATCAGGCCGTCGCCCATGCCCATCCGCTTCCGCTCCTCGGCCGGGATCTCCGAGGACGTGGAGTGCCCGGGAGGGCTGAACAGGGTCTTGAAGTAGCCGAGGCTCACCGCGAGGTACCCCACCTTCTCCTCCTGCATCCGGGCCATGAGGCGGTTGGCGCGCGCCTCGTCTCCCACGTCCACGGCCACGATGCCGCCGTAGCCGTAGCCTGGATTCATCAGGCGGGAGATCAACTCGTGCTGGGGATGGGTCGGAAGTCCCGGGTAGTGAACGTCGAGGCCGTAGTCGCGGAACTTGCCGGCGAGATGAAGAGCGTTTTCGGAGTGCTTCGCCAGCCGGATGTGAAGGCTGTGGAGGTTCTTCAGGATGCTGGCCGCGCGGATGCTGTCGAGGACAGGACCGAGGAGCATGCTCGGCCCGCTGTTGATGTCGTTGATCTTGGTGATGAAGTCGTGCGACGACACCACGCAGCCCGCCACGCAGTCGCTGGTGCCGTTGATGAACTTGGTCATGCTGTGGACGACCACGTCCGCCCCCAGCCGCAGGGGGGAGAGGATGAGCGGGCTGAAGGTGTTGTCGACCACGAGCTTCGCCCCGCATTCCTTCGCGAGACCGGCGAGGGCGGGAATATCGGCGACGTCGAGGAGCGGGTTGCTGACACTCTCGCAATAGATGACGCGAGTCCTCTCCGAGAGGGCCGCGCGGACCGCCTTCAGATCGGTCATGTCGACGAACCGCGTCTTTATGCCGAAGCGCGGAAGGAGATTGGCGAGGAGGGCGTAGGAGCCGCCGTAGATGGTGCGGCCCGAGACGATCTCGTCACCGCTCGAGCAGATCTGGAGCAGGGTGGTGCTGATGGCGGCCATGCCCGAGGCCATCACCTGCGCGGCCTCACCCCCTTCCATCCGGGCGAGGGCGGCGGAAAGGTACTTGTTCGTGGGATTCCAGTGACGCGAGTAGAGGAAGCACCCTTCGATCTCGTGCTCGAAGACCTCCTCCATCCTCTCGACGCTGCGGAAGGTGTAGGTGGACGAGTCGCAGATCGACGGGTTCACGTCCCCGAACTCGCCGAACACCAGGAAGTTCTGAATCTCGGTAGCGGGATCGAATGGCATGGGAACCTCCCCCTTGGACGATCACGCGCGCGCTCGGGCGAAACGGAGCGCCGCTCACCCGCCATGCTGCGCCCGGCCGGGCTTCGGCTCAATGAGGCAAATGGCCTACGAGAAGGTCCCGATCTCGCGCTCCGACTCGGTCCACTCCCCGAACTCAGCGTCCAGGCGCGCGTATTCGTCCCGGGTGTCGTTCAGCATGTCCGAGCGCTCCTTCATCGAGTCCCACAGATCGATGGTGAGGAACCGCCGGGGATTGAGGGAGTCCCGGATGAGGGAGGTGCCGCGATATCCGGGGTAGCGGGCGAAGAGCCGGGCCCAGTCACCGTCGGGGCCGTAGGCCCGCTCGAACCGCTCGGCCGCTTCCGGTTTGACCACGAACTCCCAGACGATGTGGATCATCTCGCCCTCCGGGTGAACAGGACAGACCTCCCCCGTTCAACCATTAGACGAGGGTTCCGGCCTCAAGGTTCCAGGCTCGCGCCCAAAATTCCCGGGACGCCCGTCCCGCACGACGTCTTCCTATGAAGCGCTCGCGATGTGGGAGGCGATGGCCTCGTTCACGAACGCGGCGTGGGTCAGCGGGCCCATGTGTCCCGCGCCCGGAACCATGAGCGCGCGCCCGCGGGGAAGGGTCTCGGCAAGAAGAGCAACCACGCGGCGCGCGGCCGGGGGCGACACCTCTCCGCCGAGGAAGAGCGCGGGTGCTTCGATTCCCACGTACGCCGAGGCGGGCGTCCGGTCATGCATCAGCGACCACACTTCGAAGAACACCTTGCGGCCCACGCGAAGAAAGGAGTCGCGGCCGGCCGGGGTCATGCCTCTCCAGGCCCCGCGTCCGTTCCAGTAGTCCACGAAGACCTCGAACCAGGCGTCATCGCCCCCGTGGGCGAAGTCGGTGAAGACCGGGTTGCTGCCCGCGCGGGCCAGATCGGCGAGGCCCTCAGCATCGTTCGCCGCGTATAGAACTCCGAACGCGACCGGATCGTAGGCGGTGAGGGAGCGGACCCGCGACGGGTCGCGGCGGGCGAGCTTCAGCGCGAGAAGACCGCCGTACGAATGTCCCACCAGATGAACCGGTTCACCCAGCTTTTCCACCAGGACCTCGAGGACGTCGACGTCCTCGGAGAGGTCGAAGAGCTTCTCGTCCGGCCAGGGCGGATTGGCGCCCGAGCCGAGGAGGTCGGGCGCGATCACGCGATGCGTGCGGCCGAGAAGCTCGCCGAGGCGTCCCCATTGGCGCGACGACATGCCGCTGCTGTGGAGAAGAAGGACGGCCTCGCTCAGAGCCACCGGGGCACGCGTTCCTTGTAGCGGGCGTAGGCCTCGCCGAAGAGCCGGTCGAGGGCGCGTTCCTCGGGAGCGATTTGAAAGGCCTGGATGTAGGCGGGAAACAGGGCCGCGAGGAGCAGCGCGAGCGGGTGGGAGAGAAAGGCGGCGTAACCCAGGAGAGCGAGGGTGACTCCGACGTACATGGGGTTCCGGGTGCGGCGATAGATCCCCCTTTCCACGAGAGTCGACGCGGTGGCGGGCTGGAAGGGGTTGACGGTCGTCTGGTGGCGCCTGAACGCGACCATGCCGGCCGCCGTCACCACGAGACCCGGGAGAGCCAGCGCCGCGGCCAGAAAGACGCTTCCTCGCCAGTCGAGACGGAGCCCGGGAACGGCGAGACTCGCCGTCCGCATGCCGAGGGCCACGACCACGGCCACGAGCAGGGGCGGAACCCGGTTGTCGAGAAAGTGGCGCCGGTTCACGCGCGGGGGAACCGCTCGAGAGACTCGATGCCATCCGCGAACGCGAGCGCCACCGGGTCGACGAGGAGGACATTCATACTGCGGATTGTGCCACGCCGAGAGCTTCCCGTAGCCTGCTAGCCTCCACACCCCGCGATGACGATTCCCTTCCACGAGGGTCAGCGCTGGATCAGTGACAGCGAACCCGAGCTTGGCCTCGGGTCGGTCGAGGGCGTGTCCCGGCTCACCGTATCCCTGCTCTTCGGGGCGAGCGGCGAGAGGCGCGAGTACGCGAAGGACAACGCCCCGCTGCGACGCGTGCGGTTTCACCCTGGCGACACCGTGAAGGATCGGGAAGGCCGGACCCTCGCCATCACCTCGGTTGAAGAGCGGCGGGGCCTCATCTACTACCGGGGCGGCAAGAGCGAGTGGTGCGAGACCGCGCTTTCCGACGCCACCTTCTTCAACAAGCCGGAGGAACGCCTGTTCGTCGGCCAGGTGGATGCTCCCGAGAGCTTCGAACTCCGGGTCGCGGCTCTCCATCACCAGCACCGCCGGCGCCAGTCACCGGTGCGCGGTTTCCTGGGCGGCCGGATCGACCTGATCCCGCACCAGCTCTACATCGCGGCCGAGACCTCGGGGCGGCTCCTGCCCCGCGTCCTGCTCGCCGACGAAGTGGGCCTGGGCAAGACCATCGAAGCCTGCCTCATCCTGCACCGGCTCATCCTCACCGGCCGCGCCCGGCGCGTCCTCATCCTGGTGCCCGATTCGCTCGTCCACCAGTGGCTGGTGGAGATGCTGCGCCGGTTCAACACCTGGTTCCACATCTTCGATGAGCGCCGCTGCGCCGCCATCGAGACGGCCCGGCCCGACGCGAATCCGTTCCTCGAGGATCAGTTCGTCCTCGCGAGCCTGCGCCTCTTCACCGGCAGCGAGCGCCGGGTGACCCAGGCGGCGGCCGCGGGTTGGGACGTGCTGGTGGTGGACGAGGCCCACCACCTCGGATGGACCGCCGACTCGGTGAGCCCCGAGTACGCCGCGGTCGAGGCTCTCTCGGGCGCGGCCCCCGGGCTGCTCCTGCTCACCGCCACCCCGGAACAACTCGGCATCGCGAGCCACTTCGCGCGCCTCCGGCTTCTCGATCCCGCGCGCTTCCACGACCTCGGGGAGTTCGTCCGCGAGACCGAGTCCTATCGAGACGTGGCCCGGGAGGCGGCCGCCCTCGACGACCCCCTGGCCAAGGCCGATCTCCTCGACCGGCACGGCACCGGGCGCGTGATGTTCCGAAACACGCGCGCGACCATCAGCGGTTTCCCGAAACGCGACGTGCGCCTGTGTCCGCTCGACCCCGGCGAGGTCGGGAAGACTCTCCTCCCCGCTCTCGTGAAGGAATTCCTGGCCGACACCGCGCCCGACCGCGACGAGACCCCCTTCACTCCCGATTTCTCGAACGACCCGCGCATCGGCTGGGTCATCGATCTCCTCAAGGCCCTCGGTCAGGAGAAGGTCCTGCTCCTGTGCCGGTCTCGGGCCAAGGCCGAGGCGATCGAAGAGGCCATCCGGCCCCGCTTCAACGTGAAGATGGCGGTCTTCCACGAGGGCCTCTCCCTGGTCCAGCGCGACCGCCATGCCGCCTGGTTCGCGGAGGAGGACGGCGCGCGCCTCCTGACCTGCTCGGAGATCGGCAGCGAGGGCCGCAACTTCCAGTTCGCGCACCACCTCGTGCTCTTCGACCTTCCCATCGAACCGGAACTCCTCGAACAGCGCATCGGCCGGCTCGACCGGATCGGGCAGAGCTTCGAGATCCGCCTCCACGTCCCTTACGTCAGGGGTAGCGCGCAGGAAGTCCTCGCCCGCTGGTACGACCTCGGCCTCGACTCCTTCCGGAAGAACCTCCACGGCGGCCACGAGCTGCGCGAGCGGTTCGCGGCGCGGATCCAGGAACTGGCGGGCGCCTTCGACCGCAGCGGGGCCGGCGACGCCCTCCGCCTCCTCATCGAGGAGACGGTGGCCGCTCGCGAGGAACTCACAGCGAGGCTCGAACAGGGCCGGGACCGGCTGCTGGAACTCAACTCGTTCCGCCCGCCCGTGGCGTTGGAGCTCGTCGAGCAGATCCGCGCTCACGACCGGGACGAGTCGCTCGACTCCTTCATGATCTCGGTCTTCGATCACTTCACCGTCCCGGTCGAGGAGATCGCGGGGCGCACTTACCAGCTCGGCTCATCCGGCGTCCTCGCCGACACTTTCCCCGGCCTGCCCCTGTCCGGGCTCACCGTCACCTGCGACCGCGCCCGCGCGCTGTCGAGGGAGGACATCCAGTTCCTGACCTGGGATCATCCCCTGGTCACGGGCGCGCTCGATCTCATCCTCGGCTCCGAAAATGGAAACAGCAGCTTCGCCTGGTGGCCGGATCCGAAGACGACCGCGCTGTATCTCGAGGCCATCTATCTCCTCGAGTGCGTGGCCCCGAAGCCGCTGCACGTGGACCGGTTCCTTCCGCCCACGCCGCTGCGGGTGCTGGTGAACCACCGGGGCGAGGATGAAAGCGGCGCGATCGCGCCCGCGTCCCTGCGCGACGTCCTGGAGCGCGGCGACCCGGCCGCGCTGCAGCAGCCGGAGATCCGCGAGGACCTGCTGCCCGGACTCCTGCGGAGGACGAACGAGATCGCGAACGCGCGCGTCCCCGGAGTTATCAGCGCCGCGCGGCGAGACATGGGCGCGCGGCTCGACCGCGAGATCGCGCGGCTGCGCGAGCTGCAGAAGGTGAATCCGAGCGTGCGCGCCGAGGAGATCGATCTGCTCGTCGATCAGAAGACCGCGCTCGACCGGCATCTCGAGGACGCGCGGCTGCGCCTGGACGCGATCCGGCTGATCCAGCGCGGGCCGAGGTGAAGGGAGACGAAGACATGAATCGAGTCGAGATCCTGACCGCGGACATCACGACCCTCGCCGTGGACGCCATCGTGAACGCGGCCAACAACTCGCTCCTGGGCGGCGGTGGCGTGGATGGCGCCATCCACCGCGCGGCCGGCCCCCGCCTCCTCGCGGAATGCCGTACCCTCGGCGGCTGCGCCACCGGCTCCGCGAAGATCACGAAGGGATATCTACTGCCGGCCCGGCACGTGATTCATGCCGTGGGGCCGGTGTGGCAGGGAGGTTCGCACGGGGAGGACGAGCTGCTGGCCTCGTGCTACCGGACCGCTCTTTCCCTCGCGGAAGCGAACGGGCTGCGTTCCATCGCTTTCCCCGCCATCAGCTGCGGGGTCTACGCCTTCCCGGTGGAGCGCGCCGCCGGAGTGGTCATGCGAACCCTGGCCGAGGAACTCCCCCGTTGCGGGAGCGTGGAGCGGGTGGTGTTCGCGATGCGTGAAGGTGCTGCGGAAGCGGCTTTCCGAAACGCGCTCGATCGAGCCCGAGGCCGAGCCTGACCTCCCGCGGCGTCGCCTACGGCAGATCCCGCGAGAAGACCCGCACGTGGAACGCGACCTTCTGGCCGGGCGCGAGCTCGATCAGGTCGGCATCGATCCCCTGCTGCTGCAGGTTGAACGCGTCGGTCGGGCAGCTGTTGGGCTCGACGCAGACGGCCTGACGCGGCGCGGGCGGCGTGTAGACCACGACGTGCGGAAACTGCCGCCGCGGGAACTCCACCACGGTCTGGACCCGGTTGACCTCGTCGTTGAGGAAGCACTGCACAGCGCCTGAAGGCCCGGCCGAAAGGTCCGCGTAGATGTCGTCGAGGGTGAGGCCGGCAAGGGCTCTCGGCTCGCGCAGGTCGTAATCCCGGTCCACGTCCAGGATCCTGCCGGTGGGAAGGCTGTCCAGAAGCTCCCAGCGCTTCCCCGCCGGCACCTGAACGGAACCGCGCCCGGGACGGCGGAAGTAGGGATGGATGCCGAACCCCGTGGGCATGGTCCTCTCCCCGGTGTTCTCGGCGACGGCGTCGATCTCGAGCGCGCCATTCCGCACCCGATGCGTGACCTCGAGGGTAAAGGGAAAAGGAAACTGCCCGAGGATCTCGCGAGGGTAGTCCGAGGCCTTGATCTCGGAACGAACCCAGGCCCCGTCGAGGTTCGAAGCCCCGGTCTCGATCACCTTGAAGGCCTTGTCGCGCACGAAGCCGTGACGCGCCGGCTCGACCCGAAACCGCTCGCCCTGAAACAGGAACGCGCCATCCCGGATGCGATTGGGAAAAGGGAACTGCAGCGGAACGCCGTAGCTCGTCGGCTTCTTCCTGAACTCGGTGAAGTCCACGGTCTCGAGGATCGGAACCCGCGTCTCGAACAAGAAGCAGTTCTGCCCAAGCCCGGGGGCGACCGCGGCGCGGGCGTGATCCTCCTCTTCCAGAAGGAAGATCTCGACGCCCTCGCGGACCTCCGGTTTGATCGAATATCTCTGTCTCATGGGGGGCAATGCCCAATCGTTGAGTTTAAGCCCTTGCGATCACGGCCTACGGTGCGATCAGCCGCAGCGTGGCCTGGACGACGCTCGAGCGCTTCTGGTCGTCCTCCAGCGTCGTGTACATGAGCACCGTCCCGTCGGGAAGCTGGACGAGGGTGGGATCGAAAAGGCCGGTGGCGCCCGCCACGAACGACGCGGCCTCGATGGGCGGCCCCGCCTGAGGCGTGAAGGTGAGGCCGTCGACGCTGGTGAACACGTAGAGGCGGGTGAGCCTCATGGCCACCGCGAGATACCCGCCCGAGCCGAGTGCTAAAACCGCGGGGTCGACATTGGTATCGGCGGGGCCGGAGAGAGCGAGATCGCCGAACGGGTTGCTGCCCTCCGCCGTGAAGGTGGCGCCCTGATCGGCCGACACCGCGGTGCGCGCGTTCTGCCGGGACCCGCCCTTGTCGACATAGACGAGCCGGTGACGGCCGTCGGGAGCGCGATAGACATCGGGGACGCCGATGAATCCGGTGTTGTCGGAGGCGAGAGCATCGAAGGCCGCGCGCGAGGGATTCCGGACGAACGTCCCCCCGCTCTCCTGAAGCCGGAAAAGAACCGAGCGGTTCGTGCCGGGCGGACCGAGGCCGAGGACGTACAGCTCGCGCACTCCCGCGGCGTTTTGGCGCGGCACGGTCTCGGTGGGGTTGAATCCCGTCCCGTCGAGGGCGTTCGCGAGACCGGAGATCACTTCGGGCGTCGACTGAGCGGAGCCGTCGGGGGAGCGAAAAAGACGCAGGCCCTGCGGCGTCCCCACGGTGAGCCACACTTCGTTGCTCACCCAGCCGGCATTCGGGATGGAAGCGCCCTGGATCCGGAAGGCCGTGTTCGGCGTCGCGCGCCAGCCGCCCGGGGAAGGACTCGCCGGCGTGGCGGAGGCCGAGGGGGTCGAGGCGGGGGTCGACATGCCTCCGCACGCCAGGGAGGCAAGGGCGAGGACGTGGAGCAGGGAGCGCAAGACTCCGGCACTCTAGCGGGGCTGACGAGCGGCTGCGAGGGAGTTCAGTTCGGCGGTTGCGGCCGGGCTTCCACTGGACGCAGCAGGCCGCGGGTAACCTCGGGCTGGCCGTCGTTCGGGGCGGGGTCGATGCCGAGCAGCGCGCACATGAGGTCGTAGACGTGGATGTTCTCGAACGGCTTCACCACCTGGCCGATCCGGAGGCCGGGGCCGGTGGCGATGAAGAGCCCGAGCATCGACTTCTTCCGCGGGTCGTAGCCGTGAGCGCCTCCGGGACTGTTCGCGCCCGCCTGGTTCCAGCGCGCGAGGTCGCGGCGCGACGCGATGGACCAGCCCTCCCTCGCGATCCCCATGATGGCGGGCACGCGCGGATGGCCGGCGAGGGCGCCGTAGGCTTTGGGGATCTCGGAGTTGCGATAGACCTCGAGCGCCTTGTGCCGGCCCTTGAGGGCCGCGTAGACCCGGTCCACGTTTCCGTCCTTCGGCGACAGAGCCAGCACGGGCGACCAGTCGAGGACGTCCACGGTGGCGGGATCGAGGTAGTCGTCGAGGACGATCGTGCGGTCCCGGCTCAGCTGCGCCATGCCGTGATCGCTCACGATCACGTAGTTCACCCGGGCCGCGAGACCCCGGGCCTCCACCCCGGCTACGAGTTCGCCGATCGAGCGATCCGCCTTCGCCACCGCCTCGCGCACCTCCAGGGAATCCGGTCCGTATCGGTGTCCGGCGGTGTCCACGTCGCTGAAGTAGAGAGTGAGGAACGACGGGCGGCGGCCCTCGGGCAGATCCAGCCACTCGAGGACTCGCGCCACCCGCGCCGCGTGGGGCATCGTGTCATCGAAGGGCAGCCAGTAGGTCGGCTGCCGGCCGTTGATCGCGGTCTCCGACCCCGGCCAGAACATGGCGCCCGCGACCTTGCCCTGCCGCTCCGCGGTGTTCCAGATGGGCTCGCCGCCCCACCAGCGCGGATCCTTCGTGACTTCGCGGTTCGCCATGGTGAAGCGTCCCTTGATGTCGGGCGCCACCATGTTGTTCGACACGATCCCGTGACGGGCGACCCGAAGACCGGTGACCAGGGTGTAGTGATTGGGAAAGGTCTTCGAGGGGAACTGGGGGATAAGGCCCTTCGAACGAACGCCGTGGGCGGCCAGTCGAGTGAGGGTCGCGGGGCGGAGCCGCTCGAGGTAGTCCGCGCGGAACCCGTCGATGGAGATGAGGATGACCATCGGCGAATCGGACGAGGTCCCGGCCCGCGACGCGGCCCAGAGCCAGGCGGGCGCGCCCGCGAGCGCGGTGAGGACGACGAAGAAGGCGGCCGCGAGCCGTCGAAGCATGCGTGGACGTTACCCCACACCCATTCATCCAAATCACTGAACGATCGCGGCTAACATCACCCCCCGGGTCCGTTCCGGCCATCCCTTCTGAGGAGTTTCTCGATGCTTCCGCGCGCTCACCCTTCCGCCCTTCGCACCTCTCTCTTACTCACCGCGCTTCTCGCCGCCGCTCCCCTGGCGTTTTCTCAGCCCGCGGCGCAGCCGGGCCTCACCGCCGCGGACTATGCGCGGGCCGAGAAGTTCCTCGCCGCCACCGTGAATCCGCTGGTGGTCGGGGGGAGCGTCAACGCCGCCTGGCTTCCCGACGACCGGTTCACCTACCGCAACACCACCGCGGACGGGTCGGAGTTCATCCTCGTGAATCCGGTGAAGAAGACGCGGGCGCTCGCGTTCGATCACGCGAAGCTCGCCGCGACCCTCTCCGCCGCGGCCGGCGGCACGTACGACCCGAAGAAGCTCCCCTTCCAGACCATCGAGCTCTCGATCGACGGCAAGAGCGTCTCCTTCGACGTCGAGCAGAAGCGCTGGTCCTGCGACGTGAAGGGACTCGCCTGCCAGTCGACGGGCGCGGCGAAGGGCGAGCGTCCGGCCATGGGTCGCGGCGGGGCGGGACCGCGCGGGGCCGCGAATATCGCAGTGGCCTCGCCCGACGGGAAGAAGGAGGTCTTCATCAAGGACTGGAACCTCTACGTGCGCGACGTGGCGAGCAAGGAAGAGAAGGCGCTCACCACCGACGGGGTCAAGGACTTCGGCTACGCGACCGACAACGCGGGCTGGACGAGCAGCGCGCGCGCCATCGTCTTGTGGTCGCCCGACTCGAAGAAGGTCGCCACCTTCCAGCAGGACGAGCGCAACGTGGGCGAGATGTACCTGGTGGAAACGAAGGCCGGCCATCCCGTGCTGAAGTCGTGGAAGTACCCGCTCCCCGGCGACGCGGTGGTCGCCATGCTGCACCGCGTGGTCATCGACACGGAGACGGGAGCCATGGTCCGGTTCAAGATGGGCCCCGACTTCCACCGCGCCATGCTCGGCGACGACTTCTCGGTCCGCGACATGATCTGGAGCCCGGACGGCTCGAAGCTCGCCTTCGTCTCGACCGCGCGCGACCACAAGAAGGCCACGGTGCGCCTGGCCGACACCGCGACCGGCGAGGTGCGGACGGTGTTCGAGGAAACGGAGAAGACCCACTTCGAATCACCCGCGGGCTGGCGGATCCTGTGGGCCACGAACGAGATCATCTGGAACTCGCAGCGCGACAACTGGAGCCACCTGTACCTTTACGACCTCAACACGGGCGCGCTCAAGAACCAGATCACCTCGGGTGACGGCCCGGTGATGTCGATCGACCGCGTCGATGAGAAGGCGCGCACCGTCACCTTCAACGCGAACGGCCGCGAAGCCGGGCAGGATCCCTACCTCAGCCACTACTACCGGATCGGCCTCGACGGGAAGGGTTACACCTCGCTCACTCCCGACGAGGGGAACCACAGCGTGCAGTTGTCGACGTCGGGCCGCTTCCTGGTCGACACCTACTCCACCGCCGAGAAGCCGCCGGTCGTGATGTTGCGCGACGCCCTGGGCAAGGTGGTGATGCCTCTCGAGAAGGCGGACATCAGCAAGCTCGCGGCCACGGGCTGGAAGCCGCCCATGACCTTCAGCGTGAAGGGCCGCGACGGAAAGACCGA
>DAORUA010000041.1:0-16163 GCA_035432945.1 Vicinamibacteria bacterium
CCATGGAGCTGGTGGAGGGAGAGGATCTTTCGCAGCGGCTGAAGAGAGGGGCGGTTCCCCCGGACGAGGCCATCGCGATAGCCAGACAGATCGCCGAAGCTCTCGAAGCGGCCCACGAAAAGGGCATCGTCCATCGCGACCTCAAGCCCGCGAACGTCAAGCTGACGCCGGATGGGAAGGTCAAGGTCCTCGACTTCGGTCTCGCCAAGGCCTATTCGAGCGACGGACCGGTCGGCAGTTCGCCCGAGGTCTCGCACTCCCCCACCATGACCCGGCAGGGCACGGAAGCCGGCATGATTCTCGGCACCGCCGCCTACATGAGTCCCGAGCAGGCGCGGGGCAAGGTCGTCGACAAACGCGCGGACATCTGGGCTTTCGGCGTGGTGCTCTACGAGACGCTCGCGGGCGCCCGGCTTTTCGCGGGCGAAACCGTGAGCGACGTGCTGGCCGCGGTCCTGCGGGCCGAAATCGACTGGAAGGCCCTGCCGCCGGGCGTCCCCTCGGAGATCAGGCGCCTCATCGCACGCTGCCTGGAGCGCGATCCGAAGAACCGGCTGCATGACATCGCCGACGCTCGCATCGCCATCGATGAGACCCTGCGCGGCGTGACGGGCCCCGGGACATCGGCCTCCGCCATCCACGATGTCTCGAGAAGGGCCTCCATCCTTCCCTGGGTCGTCGCCGCGGTCGCGGTGGTCGCGGGGATAGCCATGGGTCTTCGGGGCGGAAGCCCGAAAGGCCACGAGCCCCGACCGCCCCTCACGTTCGGCGTGCTGACGCCCCCGGAGCACTTCCTCACCCGTTCGCAGTTGCCGATCCTCGACCTGTCCGCCGACGGCCGGACCCTCCTCTTCGTGGCCGAGGGCAGCGAGTCGTCCGGCATCTTTCGACGCACCTTCGACCGGCTCTCGGCCGCCCGCATCGCCGGCACGGAGGGAGCCGAGAACCCCCTGCTCTCCCCGGATGGCCGCTGGATCGCGTTCTTCTCGGGAGGCATGCTGCGCAAGGTCCCGGTCGAGGGAGGGACGCCGATCGTGGTGGCCAAGGCCCTGGCGCCGCGCGGGGCGGCCTTTGCTCCCGACGGTTCCCTGGTCTTCACGCCCCTCTACACCGGAGGTCTCTTCCGCGTTTCGGGGAGCGGCGGCGAGCCGGTTCCGATCACCCGCGTGGAGACCGCGAAAGGCGAGCGCTCCCACCGCTGGCCGCAGGTCCTGCCCGATGGCCGGACCGTGATCTTCACCGTGGGGAACGCGAACAGTCCGGGCAGTTACGACGGGTCGAACATCGAAGCCCAGGACCTCGACAGCGGAGAGCGCCGAATCCTCCTGAAGGGCGCGAAGATGGCCCGCTACACCTCCCTCGGTTATCTCCTCTTCCAGCGGGGAGAGACGCTGCTCGCCGCGGCTTTCGACGCGAAGCGCCTGACCGTCACCGGCGAGCCGTTCGCGATCCAGGAGGGCGTGGGCGGGGACCCGAGCAGCGGCTCCGGGTACTTCAGCGTCAGCAACCAGGGGGTCGTGGCCGTGGTGCCGGAAACCTCCATCCCGAAGACCCGCGTGCTCGTTCTGGTCGACGCGAAGGGAAAGGAAACCGCACTCGACGTGGCGCCCGCGTCGTTCTTCCATCCCCGCTTCTCGCCGGACGGCACGAGGATCGCGGTCGCCATCGGCGGGGGCAGCGCTTCGGACGACGACATCTTCATCCTGGACGTGGCCACGCGAAGGATGCGGCGCCTGACCTTCGGCCAGGGTCACGGCTTTCCCACCTGGAGCCTCGACGGCAAGAGGGTCCTCTTCACCAACGGACGCAGCGGCGAGACTGGCATGGGGATGAAGGCGGCCGACGGCAGCGGCGAAGACATGGTGGTCCTGAAGAGCAGCGAGTTCCACCTGACCGACTCATGGCACCCGGACGGAAGGAGGCTCGCCATCACCGACGCCACCCGCTCCATCGACATCCAGCTCCTCGATACCGCGCCCGGGGGCAAGATGACGCCGCTCTTCGCCAATCCATCGGCGGGCGAGTCCGCGGCCGCGTTCTCCCCCGACGGCCGTTACATCGCCTACCAGACCACGGAGACCGGGACCGACGAGGTGGTGGTCGAGACCTTCCCCGTGGGGGGCGGCAAGTGGCAGATCTCGACGAGCGGAGGCCTGATGCCCACCTGGTCCCGCGACGGGCGCGCCCTCTATTTCGTGAACGGCCAGTCCGTGATGGCGGTGGACGTGGACACGAAGGGCGTCTTCAGTCCGGGGGTGCCGCGCGTCCTGTTCACCGGTCCGTACGACCTGCGCACGGTCATCCAGCGCAACTACGACGTCGGCCCCGACGGCCGCTTCCTGATGGTGAAGCGCCAGGCGAGTGCCGCCGCTCCGGCGGAACTCGTGGTCCTCGACGGCTGGCAGGCCGCGGACCGCCCGGCCGGGCCGGCGCGGAGGTAGGGCGCGATGATCGGCAGGACGCTCGGCCTCCCCAAGGGCACACTCGATGGTCTGCTGGCGAACGCGAGCGCGCTGTCGCCGGCCGCGATTCTGGGGGGTTGAATGAAGGGTTGCGCACGTTCCTGTCTTACCGGACTCCTGGGCCTCGGGGTCGCCATCGCCGCCTTCTTTCTACTGTTTCGACAGTTCGGCCCCGATCGAGAGGACATCGTGCCCGCCGCGGCGGTGGCGGGATTCCTCACCACGCTTTCCATCTCGTTCCTCTGGTCGGCCCGCGGCGTGCTCCGTGACCGGGGACTGATCCGCGACGCGATCGCCGGTCAACCCCCGGTGGACGGGAAATGGGCGGGCCTCTCGGGGGTCATTCGCTCCTCGTCACCGATCGCGGCCCCGATCAGCGGGAAGAGTGCCGTCGCCTTCAAGTACACGATCTCCCAGAGCGTCGGGTCCGGCAAGAGCGCGCACGTTGTCTCACATTACGAGGGCATGGCGCTTGCCGCCCCGAAGATCTCGACCAGCGCGGGAACCTACTGGCTGCTCGCGGTTCCGACCTTCGACATGGAAACGAGCGACGTCGAGAAGAGCGACGCCCTCCGGAACGCCGCCGCCTACATCGCCGCCACCCGTTTCGAGACCACCGCGACTCCGAAGGAAGAACGCCAGACCCTGGAGAAGGAATGGACCGACGATGATGGCGTCTTCCGGCGCGACCGGAAGGGCACGGACGAGGCCGATCTCACCCTGTGCCGGTTCGACGAACAGATGATCGCCCAGGGAGAGCAGGTGTGCATCCTCGGGCTGTACTCCGCGGCGCGCGGCGGGATCGTCCCCGATCCCAACTGGGCCAACCAGACCCGGGTCATCAAGGGCGATGGAGAGTCCGGGGTCGAGCAACTCGGAGCGCGAGCGAGGAGGTACGTGATCGGCGCGCTCATCTCCGGGGCCATCCCGGCGGCAATCGTCTGGGCCTACATTTCCAGAGCGGTCACGCCCTAGCCGACGGGCCGACGAATGACGCGGCCGGAGAGGGTCTCGGTTCCGATCGAGACGAACAGCTCGCGTTCGGAAATGGACAGCGCGAAGGCCATGCGTCGGTCGAGACGCGACACGAGAGCCCCGACCAGGGCGGGATCGAGCACGTACACCTCCAGGGCCTCCGCGCGATGGATGCGCTCTCCAGCCAGCCGCTGCGCCCATCTCTCGCTGTCCTTGTGGGTGTAGACCGCGACCCGCGGCGATGCCTTCGAAGCCTTGTGCAGGCGCGCGGCGTCGGGGGCGCCAATCTCGATCCACGAGCGCAGGGCGCCGGTGAGGTCGCGCACGGTGAGGGCCGGCTCGTCCGGATCGGACAGGCCTCCGGTCGAGAAGGCGATGCCCTCTTCGAACTCGAGCGCGTAGGCGAGGACCCGGGTCAGCAGATACTCCTCGGATTCCGACGGGTGCCGGGCGATACGAAGCGCGAGCGTCTCGTAGACGTGGCGGTCGGCGTCGGCCAGGTCGATATCGAAGTTGTAGATGGTTGCCCCGGTGGCCATGAAGGTCAGTAGACCAGTGAGAGTCAGCGGGGTGTGAAGAGACTCTTGGCGCGGACACCCGCGAGGTCCCGGCGCTCGGGCTCCACGGGAGTCGCATCGATCGAGCGGAGCAGGGTCTCGAGGCTTACGAGGCCGTGCTGAGCCGCCACGCGGAGGTACTCAAGATCCTTTTCGCGCCCAGCCATGAGCTTCGAGACGGCCAGATCGTGGGGGTCAAGACACAGACCCACGGCCCCCCCGGTGTCGCGGCTTTCCACCCGCACGAGTCTGGATTCCCAGCCCGACGGCAGGATCGCGGTCTCCGGCCCGACTCCGTGCGCGTAGTACCCGAACGTCTCGTGAAAAGCCGACAACTCTCCGATCGAGCCGTCCCCGAGCTCGGAACGATCCGGGTGGTTCTTCGGGTACAAGTCGACATCATGGGACACGCAAAGCTCGGGCGGAGCCTCTGGATGCCGACCGAGGATCGCCTGCGAGCCCAGGATCACGATCTCGCGGTCGTCGGCGATGCTCGATGCCGCGCGGATCACGTGCTCCAGTTGGGCTCGGTTCATGAGTGGAGCGCCGCCCCGCCGCTTGCCTCGGACCGGCGCGCTGCGCGCCATGCCGTCCACCGCTCGGACGAGCTGAGAACAAACGCGAAAGGAGACGCGCGTCGCAGGCGTTGCCCCCGCTCTCCCGGATCGACAATGGCCTCGGCGATCTGCTCCGGAGAAAGTTCCAGAAGGTCATCCCATGCGCCGAGGAAATGAGGGTGGAGTGACTCCGATTCGCGCCACGACGTGATTCTCTGGCGAGCTCGGTCCCACAGGGCCGGCGTCTCCCGGAGACGACGCGCGACGGCCTCGTGCAGCGCCAGGCTCCGGGATTCGATGGTGGAGGCGGCTCGCATGGGTGGATCTTAGGCCAGTCCGCAGGCGCCTCTTCGCGCCTTGGGCGTGCGCCCACGGACGCTATCGACCGGGCCGCTTGAATCGCCGGTAGACTCCGCGGACTCATGACCCTGGCGCCCGGCACACGTCTCGGACCCTACGAGATCTCTGTCCCCATAGGCTCGGGCGGGATGGGCGAGGTGTATCGCGCGAAAGACACCGCGCTCGGGCGCGACGTGGCGGTCAAGGTCCTGCCCGCGGCGTTCGCCAGGGACCACGACCGGGTCGCGAGGTTTCGCCGCGAGGCGCAGGTCCTCGCCACCTTCAATCATCCCAACATCGCGTCGATCCACGGCTTCGAGGAGACGGAGGAGGGAGTGGCCCTCGCCCTCGAACTCGTGGAAGGCGAGGACCTCCAGCAGCGCCTGAGGCGGGGACTGATCCCCATCGATGAAGCCCGCGCCATCGCGAAGCAGATCGCGGAAGGCCTGGAGGCGGCCCACGAGAAGGGCATCATGCACCGCGACCTCAAGCCCGCGAACGTGAAGGTGACGCCCGAAGGCCAGGTCAAGGTCCTCGACTTTGGCCTGGCCAAGGCCTTCGACACCGAGGGCACCGCCAGCGGCTCGAACGACGTCAGCCACTCGCCCACCCTGTCGCGGCACGCGACCGAAGCCGGGATCATCCTCGGCACCGCGGCCTACATGAGCCCGGAACAGGCGCGCGGCAAGACCCTCGACAAGCGCGCGGACATCTGGTCGTTCGGCGTGGTGATGTTCGAGATGCTCTCCGGTCGCCGGCTCTTCCAGGGTGAGACCGCGAGCGACACCCTCGCCGCGGTCCTGCGCCAGGATGTCGATTGGAGCCTGCTGCCGAAGGATCTGCCCGCCGCCGATCGCCGCCTGATCGAACGCTGCCTGGAGCGCGATCCGAAGAAGCGCCTCCGCGATATCGGCGAGGCGAGACTGGCGCTCGAAGCCGGGCCCGAGAGCGGGCGCCAGGCGGCGGTGACCCCGGACCGGACGGGCGCCAGACCCGGCCTTCTCATGATGGGCCTGGTCGCGGCCATCGCATTCGCCGCGGGAGTGGGGGTGGGCTCTCGTTTCAGCAAGGCAGAGGCCCCGGCCGAGATCGGGGGCATGAAGATCACGCCGATCACCGCGTCCGGCAACGTCATCTCCGCGTCCGTCTCCCCCGACGGCCGCTACGTGACCTACGTCGAGTCCGACCAGGGGCGTCAGGGCCTCTGGCTCAAACAGCTCGCGGGCGGTCAGACCCTGAGGCTCATCCCCGACCAGAACATCTCCTACTGGGGCCACACCTTCTCGCCCGACGGCAACAGCATCATCTTCGGTCAGAAGTCGGGCTCCGACCCCAATGGCGGCCTCTTCTCCATCTCGACGCTTGGGGGCACGCCAAAGCGTCTGCTCTCCGACATGGACTCGCAGGTGAGCTTCTCTCCCGACGGCCAGCGATTCGCCTACACGCGCCTTCGTCATCCGACTCCCGAGGAAACCTCGCTGATGATCGCGTCCGCCGACGGCTCGAACCCGACCGTGCTCGCCTCGTTCAAGCTCCCCGAGTACGTGGCCGGGATCTTCTTCGGAGCCCCCGCGTGGTCGCCCGATGGAAAGACGATCGTCACCGCGGTGGCCCGGCTCGGAAAACCGGGAGCCGAGACCCGCAGCAAGCTGGTTAAGGTCGCGGTCGTTGGCGGCGCCGTGACCACGCTCGCCGATCCCGGCTGGGCGGTCGCGGCCCAGGTGGCCTGGCTGCCCGACGGCAAGTCCCTCCTCGCGATCGCGCGCTCCGACGAACAGGATCAGGCGCAGATCTGGTCGGTCTATCCGGAAGGCAAGGTGGCGCCGGTCACGGCCGACCTCAACGATCATCGAATCATCTCCCTCACCGGCGACGGACGCACCCTCGTCTCCGTTTCGGGCCAACTCTCATCGAGCGTGTGGACGCTGCCCCTTCGAGGGCCCGGCAAGCTGACCCGGGTCAGCCGGTCCACCATGGACGGCGTGAACGGGGTCGCCTTCACGCCAGAGGGCGAGGTCCTGTACACGTCCTACGTCGGAGGCATCTGGAGCGTCTGGATCGCGACTGCGGACGGGGCGGAGCGGAACTCGTTTCTCACCCTGCGCCCCAGGGAAGGCATTCTGTCCCCGGTCGTCACGGACGACGGAAGCCTCTTTCACCTGGTCCGAACCGGCTCCGGCACCGAGATCCGGGCCACCACCAAGGATGGCTCGGCGACCCGTGTCGTGACCGGCGACGTGCGTTTCGACGCCGTCGGTGTCAGTCCCGATGGAAAGACCGTGGTCTTCAACTCGCTCGTTGGTAGCTCCGACCACGTGTTCTCCATGCCCAGCTCCGGCGGTCCCCGAAAGCAGCTCGTCGACGCTCCGGCGTTTCAGCCGGTCATACACGCTTCCGGAAAACGCGTGGCGTTCTACTTCATCAACGCGGAGGGCCGGTTCCGGCTGGGGGTGACCTCGGTGGATGGAGGCCCGCTCCTCGCCGACCTTCCGGCCGAAGTGCCGGGCGCCAACAGCCGTCTGCTCCTCACCGACGACGGCCTCTACCTGAACACCATGCCCGGCGACCGCGCGAACGTGTGGCTGCAGCCTCTCGACGGACGGGCCGCGAAACGCGTCACCTCCTTCGAGGATCAGCTCCTCTTCGATTTCGCGATCTCCCGCGACGGGAAGACCCTCGCCGTGGCGCGCGGGCCGCGACTCCGTGACGCGCAGCTGATCACCAACTTCGAGACCGCCTCCTCCTCCGGGCGCTGATCGAGAGGGCGCTGGTTTCGGGGCGGGGCCTTGAGTGAGAATCCCCGGAACGTCAACCGAAGGAGCACTCCATGGGTTTCCGGACTTTCAGGCTCTACTCGTTCGCGCTTCCGTGCGCGTTCCTCCTGGCCGCGTCGGCGCAGGCCGAGCTCAAACGCGTGGAGATCGTCAAGCGCGCCGACGTCCTGAACGGGAAATCGTTCGGCGAAGCCGGCGCGTACGAGAAGATCCACGGGAAGGCTTTCTTCGCGGTCGACCCGAAGCTCCCGGGCAACCGCATGGTCAAAGACATCGACCTCGCCCCGCGGAACCGGGAAGGCAAGGTGGAGTTCTCCGCCGACTTCTTCCTTCTCCGTCCCAAGGAGCCTTCGAGGGGAAACGGTGTCGTCTTCTTCGACGTGGTGAACCGCGGCCGCTTCCGCCTTTTGACCGCATTCAGCGACGCCGATGCCGCGGACGACCCCACGAAGGAAGCCGACTTCGGCGACGCCTCGCTCCTCAACGAGGGCTACACCCTCGTGGGCATGGGCTGGCAGTTCGACGTCGCCGATGAACTCATCGGCCTCCAGGCTCCAAACGCCACGGATCGCGGGAAGCCGGTCAAGGGCTGGGTGCGCGAGTGGTTCATCCCCGGAAGGGCCAGCGACTCGTTCCAGTGGACGAGCGGCAACGCCACCCGCTATGTGCCCATCGACGTGAACGCCGCCCACTATCGTCTGACCGCCCGGGAGGGCCTGTTCTCGCCGCGGCGTCTGCTGCCCCGGGCCGACTGGAGCTTCGGAAAGATGGCGGACGGCAAGCTCGTGGCCGACCCCGACTTCCTCACCCTCAAGGGAGGGTTCAAGCCCGGCCTCACCTACGAGCTCGCCTTCGAGTCCCAGAATCCGACCATCGCAGACCTCGGGCTCGCCGCGGTGCGCGACATGGGCTCGGCCAGCAAGTACGACCCGAAGAGCATCGCTCCCGGCAAGTTCGCCTACATGTACGGCTCGTCTCAGACCGGGCGCACGCTGCGGCAGATCATCCACGAGGGCTTCACCATCGACGAACAGGGGCGGAAGGTCTTCGACGCCGCCTTCGTCCGCACCGGCGGCGCCAGCATGGGCCGCTTCAACGAACGCTTCGCCCAATCCAACTCGCTGGGCGTCTTCGTCGAGACCGCCTTCCCCTTCCAGTACCAGACCATCACCGATCCCGTGACGGGCAGGCAGGACGGGATGGGCATCCGCATCCCCAAGGGACTCGAGCCGAAGATCTTCCTCTTCGACAGCGCCTCGGAATACTGGGACAAGGGACGCCTCGGCGCGCTGCGCCACGCGTCCGTGGATGGAACCGAGGACCTGCCCGACGCCCCCAACGTGCGGGTGTACTACGTCGCGGGATCGCGGCACGGCTCGGGAACCGTACCCGCGGCCGACGGCGGCGGGCAGTTCAAGAACAACACCCTCAACTACGAGTGGCTCCCCCGCGGCCTGCTGCCCGCACTCGACGCCTGGGTCCGAAAGGGCACGGAGCCGCCGCCGAGCCGACACCCCCGTTTCTCGGACG
This sequence comes from Vicinamibacteria bacterium, assembly GCA_035432945.1. Lineage (GTDB taxonomy): Bacteria > Acidobacteriota > Vicinamibacteria > Fen-336 > JAGNNV01 > JAGNNV01. The sequence goes on from DAORUA010000041.1 coordinate 9,195, forward strand.
GCACCATGGTCGCGCACCAGGATCTCCGGTTCCCCGCGATCCCCGGGGTGCAGTGGCCGACCCATGTCCCCGGGGGCTATCGATGGGACGTCGAGACGCCGTTGTCGGCTCTGCCCTTCCTGCTCTCGAGGCTCGACATCGACGGCAACGAACTTGGCGGCATCCGCCTGCCCGAACAGGCCGTCCCGCTGGCCACGCTGACGGGATGGCAGTTCCGGGCCGAGCGCACGGGGGCGCCCAGGACACTCATCACCAACAGCGGCGCCTACATCCCCTTCCCGCGCACGCGCGCGGATCGGGAGAAGTCGGGCGACCCGCGTCTGTCCATCGAGGAGCGATACGCGAGCCGGGCCGAGTACCTCGCGAGGATCGAGCAGGTTGCGAAGGGCCTCGCCTCGGAACGCTACGTCCTGGCCGGAGACGTGCCCGCGATCGTGGCCGAAGCCGGACGGCACTGGGACTGGCGGATGACCGACGGAAGATAGGCGAGCCGTCACGCAATCGATCGGTTCATCGGGCGCCGGCCTGCCCGGCGTGAAGTACTTTCCGAAGAAGTAGGCGCGGGCCGCCTGAGCCGGGCGGGAGGCCGCTAGACTGCGCGGATTCATGTCCCTGACCCCCGGCCTGCGCCTCGGCCCCTATGAAATCAGCGCCGCCATCGGCAAGGGCGGCATGGGAGAAGTGTTCCGCGCCAGGGATACGAAGCTCGGCCGCGAGGTCGCCATCAAGGTCCTGCCCGCGGCGTTCGCCCAGGATGCCGAGCGACTGGCCCGATTCGAGCGCGAGGCCAAGCTCCTCGCCTCCCTCAACCATCCGAACCTCGCCCACGTCTACGGCTTCGAGAGCGCCGCGCTGCCGGACGGCTCGACCGCCCACTTCCTCGCCATGGAGATGGTGGAAGGCGAAGACCTGGCCCAGCGGCTGAAAGGCGGCGCGATCCCGGCCGACGAGGCGATCGCCATCGCGGGGCAGATCGCGGACGGACTCGAGGAGGCCCACGAGCACGGCATCGTCCATCGCGACCTCAAGCCCGCGAACATCAAGGTGACACCCGACGGGAAAGTGAAGGTGCTCGACTTCGGCCTCGCCAAGGCCTTCGAGGGCGGGGGCAGCGCGGCCTCGGTGAACCCCGAGATCGCGGACTCCCCCACGGTCTCCCGCCACGCCACCGAAGCCGGGCTCATCCTCGGCACCGCCGCCTACATGAGCCCCGAGCAGGCACGGGGGAAAGCGGTCGACAAGCGGGCCGACATCTGGTCCTTCGGCGTGGTGGTCTTCGAGATGCTCACGGGCGAACGTCTTTTCGCCGGGGAGACGGTGACCGATGTTCTCGCCGCGGTGCTGACCCGGGAGCCCGACTGGAAGACGCTGCCCGCGGCCACGCCGGATGCCCTGCTGAGGATCGTGCAGCGATGCCTGGTGCGGGACCCGCGCCGCCGCCTTCGCGATCTGGGCGAAGTCCGGCTGGCGCTCGATGAGAGAGGTGGCGGCGCGCGGGTCTCGTCGCCCACCCGGGAGGCGGCCGCCGCGACCCCGCGGCTCTCGCGTTCGGGCCTCGCGTGGTTCGCCGCGGGCATTCTGGTCGCGGCGCTGGCCGCAGTTCTCGTCGCAGGGCGGCGTGCGGCGGTTCCGACTTCGGATGAGCCGACCTACGTATCGATGAATCTCCCTCCCGCCACGCGCCTCGCCTTCGGCCGGGGTTCCGCGGTGGCTCTGTCCCCGGATGGGCGACGGCTCGCTTACACCGGCGCCTCCGCCGAGAAGACACGGCTGTACCTCCAGAGCCTCGATCGTTCCGCCGCCGAGGTTCTTCCGGGGACCGACGGCGCCTCGAATCCCTTCTTCTCTCCGGACGGCCAGTGGATCGGCTTCTTCGCGGACGACAAACTGAAGAAGGTATCGCTCAAAGGCGGCGCGCCGGTGGAGGTCGCGGACGTCCGAAACCCGCGCGGCGAAGCCTGGGGCCCGGACGATTCGATCTACCTCGCCGTCGACAACGCGAGCGGGATCACCCGCCTGTCCGCGCGGGACGGATCGCGGCGGGAGGCCGCCACGTCGCGCGCCCCGGGCGAAGCGAGCCACCGCTGGCCTGCTCTGCTGCCTTCCGAAGGCGGCTTCCTGTACGCGGTGTGGAACAACACCGCGTGGGATGGTTCGAAGATCATGGCGCGAGGGAAGAACCAGACCGGCCCTCGGGAAGTGGTATCGGCGGGCGGGGGCTATCCGCGGGTTCTCCGCGACCCGGCCCGAGGGCGCACGTATCTCATCTACGCTCGCGCGGACGGTCTGCTCGTGGCGCCCTTCGACGAGGCGCGCCTCGAAGTCACCGGCCCCGCGGTTCCGCTGGTCGACGGAATGGTGACCAACCTTTCCGGCGGAGCCCACTACGACCTTTCCGCGTCGGGTACCCTGGCCTACGCCCCCGGCGCGAACACGGACCGCGATCGCTCCCTCGCCTGGGTCGCGCGAGACGGCGCCGCCACCCCCCTGCCCTCCACCCACGGAGCCGCCCGGTTCTGGTCATTGTCGAAGGACGGCCGGAAGGTGGCGCGGCACACCGTGGGCGGGGAGCGGGCGATCTGGATCGACGACCTCGAGACCGGAAACCACCAGCGAGCGGTGGTCGGCGAACGCGTGGGAGGGGGTCTGTTCACCTTCCCCATATGGGCCTTCGACCAGGGCGCGCTCGTCTACTCCCAGGGCGCGCCCGCGCCGAATCTCATTCTCCACCGGCTGGGAGCTTCGGGGGGACCGGCTCAGCTCACCCGCAGCGAAAGACCTCAGTACGCGATGAGCGTGTCCTCCGACGGCCGAACGCTGCTCTACCAGGAATTCGGGGACACCACCGCTTCGGACCTGTGGACGCTCCCCCTTCCCTCGCCGAAGAGCGACCTGCCGGCGCCGGTGAAGGGCACGCCGTTCCTCAACAGCGCCGCGTCCGAGGTCGACGGCCGCATCTCGCCGGACGGCCGCTTCGTGGCCTATGTCTCGAACGACACCGGTCGCTTCGAGATCTATGTCGTGTCGTTTCCGTCCGGGACCGAGCGCATCCAGGTGTCGTCCGACGGCGGGTTCCGGCCGGAGTGGGCCCCTCAGGGCAACGAGATCCTCTTCCGGAGTCCGGGGGGCTGGTTGATGTCCGCCACCTTCCAGGGGGACGGCGCGCCCCGGGCCGGGAAACCGCGCATCCTCTTCGACGCCTCGAAATACGAGAACGTGTACAGCGTCTCGCCGGACGGCAAGCGCTTTCTCATGATGCCGCTCCTGCCCATGGAAGGCGACGCGACGGAGGTCCGCCTCATCCTGAACGTGCAGGCCGAGATCCGGCGGCGGATTCCGGAATGACGCTCGCCGCAGGAACGCGCCTCGGCCCCTATGAAGTCAGCGCCGCCGTCGGCGCGGGCGGCATGGGCGAGATCTACCGCGCGCGGGACATCTCCCTCGGCCGCGACGTCGCGATCAAGGTGCTGCCCGCGGCCATGGCGAGCGACGCCGACCGCCTCTCCCGCTTCCGGCGCGAGGCGCAGGTTCTCGCCTCTCTCAATCACCCGAACATCGCGCATGTTTACGGCTTCGAGGGCGGGACCCTGCCCGACGGATCGACCGCCCACTTCCTCGCCATGGAGATGGTCGAGGGCGAAGACCTCGCCGAACGGCTGAAACGGGGCGCGATCCCGGCCGACGAAGCGATCGCGATCGCGAGGCAGATCGCGGAGGGCCTCGAGGAGGCCCACGATCACGGCATCATCCATCGCGACCTCAAGCCCGCCAACGTCAAGTTGACCCCGGACGGCAAGGTCAAGGTCCTGGACTTCGGTCTCGCGAAGGCCCTCGAGGGCGAGGCCGGGTCCGGCAGCGGTTCGAATCAGCTCTCTCACTCCCCCACCATGTCGCGGCACATGACGGAAGCGGGGATGATCATGGGCACCGCCGCGTACATGTCTCCCGAACAGGCGCGCGGGAAGGCGGTCGACAAGCGAGCGGACATCTGGTCGTTCGGCGTGGTCGTGTTCGAGATGCTCTCGGGCGAGCGTCTCTTCGCGGGGGATACCGTGAGCGACGTGCTCGCGGCGGTGTTGCGGCAGGAGATCGACTGGACGCGCCTTCCCCCCACGACGACGACCCGCGTACGCGAACTTCTGCGCCGTTGCCTGGAAAAGGACCCGAAGCAGCGGCTCCAGGCCATCGGCGAGGCGCGCATCGCGCTCGAGCGGCCCGCCGACCGGAACGACGCCTCCGCGGCTCTCTCCTCGGCCGCATCGACGGCCGAACCCGGCAGGTTCCGCGGCTCCTGGGCTTGGACCATCGCGGCGCTCCTCCTTGTCGGGTGGATCGTCACCGCCGTGGCCTTCGGCCCGCGCGCACCAATCGGGTCGAGCGATCTGCGAACCTCGCTCGTCCTGCCGGACGGCGTCGGAATCCCTACCGCCACCTACTACGGCAGCCAGTCCGTCGCCACGCTGGCCCTTTCGCCCAAGGGCGATCAGGCGGCATTCGTCGGATGGCGGGCGGGCGGCGGCGGAGCGCTCTATCTTCGACGGTTCGACAGCTTCGACACGGCGCGCCTGACCAGGACCGAGGGCGCGACGGCGCCGTTCTTCTCTCCCGACGGCAGCCGACTGGCCTTCTTCGCGCGCGGACGGCTGTGGCGCATCGACCTCCCCGGAGGCGTCCCCAAAGAGCTCGCCCCGGCCGCGGCGACCTCTGTAGGCGGAAGTTGGGGTGACGACGGGGGAATCGTCTACGCGCCGAATTACGCCGAAGGGCTGTGGACCGTCCCGGCCGAGGGCGGGACGCCCCGCCCTCTCACCAAGCTCGACCGCGCCGCGGGAGAACTCAGCCACCGTTGGCCGTGCCTCCTTCCCGGCGGCGCCTCCGTGTTGTTCGTCATCAAGCTCTCGATCAACGAGACGTTGGACGACGCCCGCATCGCCGTGGCCGACCTGAAGACCGGCGAGCACCGGGTTCTCATCGAGGGCGGCAGCATGCCGCGCTACCTCGACGGCGGGCGCCTGGTGTTCGCGCGCGGAGGAAAGCTCTACGCCGTCGCTTTCGATCCCGCCTCGCGCTCCGTTCGCGGGGCGCCGGTCCCGGTGCTCGACGACGTCGCCACGGGGCCGAACAACGGCGCCGCCTGGTACGACGTCACCAGAGCGGGAATGCTGGCCTACGCCACCGGCGGGAAGATCACGATGGCCGGCCGCTTCTCGTGGGAAAGCCCTGGCCGCCCCCCTCAGGTCCTGGATCGCCTGGACGCCTCGACCTTCGGCCGCGCGCTTCTGTCGCGCGACGCCCGCCGGGCGGTCGTGCAGGTGGTCGCCGCCAACGACAAGCTGTGGCTGATCGACTTCGAACAGATGAACGCCACGCGGCTGACCTCGGGCGGCGGCAACGACTCGGCTGGCGCGCTCTCTCCCGATGGCCGCTTCGTGTTGTTTCCGTCCGATCGCGACGGAGGCGGCTACCACTTCTACCGGATGCCCGCAAACGGCAGCGCGCCGCCCTCCGTGCTGTTGGAGGGAACCGGGAAGATCCACTCGATCTCGTACGCGGCCCGCATGCTGGGCTTGAGCCTGGATTCGGCGCAGAACGGACTGGATGCCTACGTAGCGGCGCTTGCCGACGACGGCACGCTCGCGGGCAAGCCGATCCTGGTCGGAGGAGGTTCGGGCGATCAGGAGAATCCCGCTGTGTCCGCGGATGGCAACCTGGTGGCGTACCAGTCGTCGGAATCGGGGCGAGCGGAGGTCTACGTCGCGCGGCTCGCCGACCCGGGTACCAGGCGGAGAGTCACCAACGAAGGGGGCTTCGGCCCGCTCTGGAGTCGCGACGGCAAGCGGCTCCTCTATCTGAGCCTCGGGGAGAATCGAATCTTCTCGGTGGCCCTCCAATCGGCGGCGGAGTTGCGCTTCGACGCGCCCCAGGCGGCGACCGCTTCGGGAAGCGAGGGCCGAATCGCCTCGTTCGACGTCGCGCCTGATGGCAAGTCGATCTTCGTGGGGCGCATTGCCGACCCGCTGATGCTCCGCCACGACATCCGCCTCTGGCCCGACTGGGGAAAGTCGCTGCCTCCCATGGAGTGACGTCGCCGCGACCGCGCCGCCGTTGCCTCGTGCCGGCGCTTCAAGCTCTCCTACCGGAACGGTCTTCATGACTCCGTTTCAGGGGACCGGAGACCGTCCCGCGGGAACGCCGCGCGCCCTCTTCACGATCGCAGGGTTCGGGGGCGCACGACCGGAGTTCCGCAACTTCGCGGCCATGCCGGATGGCCGGCGCTTCGTGGCCCTCGTTTCGGTCGCGGACCCGACGCCCCACCCGGCCACCATCATCCTCAACTGGCGCGCGAGCCTCGCGCGGAAGTGACGCCGGGCGGCAGCCGTCAGCGCTTGCCATCCTTGGCCTCGATGGTCGCGGTTGACGCGGCCCGTTGCCGCTGAATCCGGGTGGCCGCCGCCTCGGCGCCCGCAAGCGTGCGCAGGACGTTGCCCCCCGCGAGTTTGACGAGGTTGGAGTCGCTCCAGCCCCTGCGGATCAGTTCGGCGAAGAGCTCCGGGAAGCGGCTCACGTCTTCGAGGCCGCGAGGCATGGGCCCGCCGTAGAAGTCGCTGCCGATGCCGACGTGATCGTGACCGGCGACCTTCGCCACATGGTCCACGTGGTCGGCTACCTGGACCAGGCTCGCGGGCGGCGCCGGGCCGTGGGCTTTCGTGTAGTCCGCCTCGATCCGGGCCATCTCGTCCCCGGTCTTCGCCCCTTGAACGAGCCGCTCCATTCCCTTGCCCCACGCTGCCCGCTCCGCGGAGACGAACTCGGGGATGAACGTGACCATGACCACGCCGCCGTTCTTCGGCAGACGCTTGAGGATGTCGTCGGGCACGTTCCGCGGATGGTCCACCAGGGCGCGGGCGCTCGAGTGCGAGAAGATCACCGGCGCCTCGGAAACATCGAGCACCTGCCCCATCACCTGGG
>DAORUA010000042.1:0-2439 GCA_035432945.1 Vicinamibacteria bacterium
TGCTTCTGCGAAGGCCTTCGCGAATCGCTGATCCGCCAGCCGGTGAACACCTGGAGTTCCCTGGCCTTCGTCGCGGTGGCCCTGTGGGTCGCGGCTCGTCTCTCCCGCCGGAGGGGCTCCGCAAGGATCGTGCTCGCGGGCGCCGAGGCCGGGCTCTTCCTGGGCGCGCTGGTCCTGGTCGGCCTGGGCAGCGCCTTCTACCACGCGTCGCTCACGTTCATCGGCCAGGTGTTCGATGTGTCCGGGATGTATCTGGTCGCGACCTTCATCCTCCTGCACCGCCTGGGGCCGCGGTTCGGCGTGCCGCCTCTGGTGAGCGTGCTCGGCTTCGTCGTCGCGAACGGGCTCCTCATGGCCGCGCAGGTCGCCACCCCATCGTTGCGGCGCATCGTGTTCGGGGTACTTCTCGCCTGGGCCCTTGCCGTCGAATGGAGGTCGTCCCGGGCTGGGAGATCGTGGCTTGCGGCCGCCGCTTTTCTCATGGCTCTCGCCTTCGGTATCTGGTTCATCGATCTAAGGCGCCTGGTGTGCAACCCGCAGAGCCTCATCCGGGGTCACGCCGCTTGGCATCTGCTCGGTGCTCTCGCCGCGGCCTGCCTCTACCGGAGCTACGAGGCCGAGGCCCCTTAGAATCCAAAGATGCCCATGTTGCTCGCCGCCTCCCTTGCCCTCCTCCTTCAGGCGCCGTCTCCCACCCTCAAGTACGACCTGCCCGAGGGATGGACCAGCAAGCCGCTATCCTCGAAGATGCGCCTCGCCGATTTCGTTCTGCCGAAGGCCGAGGGCGACCCCGAGGACGCGAGCCTCGTCATCACGTTCTTCGGCGGCCAGGGCGGCACGGTGCAGGCGAACTTCGACCGCTGGCTCACCCAGATGCAGCAGCCGGACGGCCGGGCCTCGAAGGACGTGGCGAAGACCTCCATCCTGAAGACCCACGATCTCAACCTGTCGATCATGGACCTGCCCGGGACGTTCGTGGCCGAGGTGGCACCCGGATCCTCGGAGCACTTCAACAAGCCCGGCTACCATCTTCGCGCCGCGGTGATCGAAGGCAAGGGCGGTCCCTACTTCATTCGGCTCGTGGGCCCCGCGAGGACCATCGCGAAGTGGGACGCGGCGGTGCAGGCGTTCTTCAAGAGCCTGCGCGTCGAGTAAGCGTTCTCATTGCCCGAACTGCCTGAAGTCGAAGCCGCGCGGAAGGCCGCGCTGCGGCATCTGCGGGGGCGGCGCATCGTCGAGGCGCGCTGCTCGCCGGATGCCATCGTTCTTTCCGGAGTCTCGCCGCGGCGCATCGAGAACGCGCTCCGCGGCGCGTCGATCGAGGACGCGGGACGATTCGGCAAGCACCTCTGGCTCGAACTGGACCGGACGCCCTGGCCGGTCTTTCATTTCGGCATGACCGGCGGCTTTCACTTCCTTCCCGCCGCCGCGGACAGTCCGCGCTTTCTGAAGCTCGAACTCACGCTTGACGACCATCGCCGCTTCGCCTTCACCGACGCCCGCCGCTTTGGAAGGCTGCGCCTCGCCCACGACCCGAGGAACGAACCGCCCCTGAGCGAGCTTGGCCACGATCCATTCTTCGGCCTTCCCGAAGTGGGGGACCTGGTGCTTCAGATCGGACGCCGGCAGGCGCCCATCAAAGCCGTTCTCCTGGATCAGGCCACTTTCGCGGGGGTCGGGAACTGGATCGCGGACGAGGTCTTGTACCAGGCCCGCATCCGTCCCCAGCGCCCCGCGTCGGACCTGTCGAAGGCCGAGATCTCCCGGCTCCGCGGCACGCTCCTGCGCGTCATCCGCCGGGCCGTGGCCGTAAACGCCGACTCGGACCGGTTCCCCGCGGGGTGGCTCTTCCATCGCCGTTGGGGTCGGGTGAAGAACTCGAAGATGCCGGATGGCGCGGCCATCGTCCACGACACGGTGGGCGGCCGAACCACGGCCTGGGTCCCCTCCCGGCAACGCTAGTTTTGCGCCGGAACCGGGCTTGACGCGGTCGGCACGGGTAGCGAAGAATCAGGCCACGGAGCCCGTTCGGGCGAAGGTCACCACACTCGAAGTCTGGAGAAAAAGCATGGCCGAGTCGGACAAACCCGCGTCGAGGTTCTCGAGGCGCTCCTTCATCAAGACCGCGGGCGCGGGTGCTGCGATTGCCGGCGTCTCCGCCGAGGCTCAGGAAGCGAAGCCCGAGCGCCTGGGACCGGACGCCTCCACCATCACCCTCAGCGTCAACGGCGCGCCCCGCCAGGTGACGGTCGAACCGCGAGTCACGCTCCTTCGCGCTCTTCGCAACGAACTGGACATCACCGGCGCCAAGGAAGTGTGCGACCGGGGCGGCTGCGGGGCCTGCACCGTGCTGATGGACGGGCGGATCGTGAATGCCTGCATGATCATGGCCTGGGACGCGGTGGGCCACGAGATCACCACCGTCGAGTCCTTCGGCAC
>DAORUA010000042.1:2539-7896 GCA_035432945.1 Vicinamibacteria bacterium
CCCAAACCCGCCCCGAAGAAGGGGGAGTAAGTCATGGCCCAGCAGCCCACACCCGCCCCGACCCCCGTCATTCCCACGGTCAAGATGAAGGCCAAGGCCGGATTCGAAGGCAAGCCCGTGGAGATGGACATCAACCCGGCCGTCGGCGATCTCAAGCCCTGGGATCTCGACACGAAGTTCGACGTGATGAAGGGCCGGTACCCGCGCATCGAAGGCCCGCTCAAGGTCACCGGGAAGGCGAAGTACACCTACGACATCAAGCTCCCCGGGATGCTCTGGGGCCGCATGGTGGGCTCGAGCGTGCCTCACGCCGAGGTGGTGAAGATCGACACCTCGAAGGCGGAGAAGCTGCCGGGGGTCAAGGCGGTCTGGACCACGGAGTCGCGCACCGTTCGTTTCGCGGGCCAGGACATCGCGGCGGTTGCCGCCACCACCCCCGAGATCGCCCTCGACGCGGCGCGCCTCATCGAGGTCACCTACAACGAGAAGCCCTTCATCACCGACCTCGAGAAGGCGATGGAGGCCGGCGCCCCGCCCGTCTATTCGCCCGAGCAGGTGCCGGGAAGCTCCCAGGTCCCCCGCAATGGAAACATCCTGGGGCCGCAGACCGGCCGAGGCCTGAAGCGCGGCGACGTGGTCGCGGGACTCTCCGAAGCCGACGTCAGCGTCGAGAGCACGTACCGGGTTTCGGTTCACACCCATTCCTCGCTCGAGACGCATGGCGTGATCGCGCAGTGGGAAGGCGACGAGCTCACTATCTACGCCTCCACCCAGGGCGTGTTCACGGTCAAGGAAGGTGTCGCCGAAGCACTCGGGATTCCGCGCACGAAGGTCCGGGTCATCACCGAGCACATGGGCGGCGGCTTCGGCAGCAAGCTCGCGCCCTCGGCCACGGGCAGCCAGTTCGCGGTGGTCGCGTGCCGTCTCGCCAAGTCCGCGGGCGCTCCGGTCAAGCTCATGCTCGACCGCAAGCAGGAGCACCTGTGCACCGGCAACGCGCCATCCGCGCTCATGACCGTCAACATCGGGGCGAAGAAGGACGGCACGTTCACCGCGATCCACCACCGCTCGTTCGGCTCCGCGGGAATCGCCCCGGGCGCCGGCACCGCGGCCCCGCTCGTGAACCTGTACCAGACCACGCCGAACATCCTCGGCGAGGACCACTCCGTCTTCACCAACGCCGGTCCCGCGGCGCCCCTCCGGGCCCCGGGTCATCCGCAGGGTGCTTTCGCCCTCGAGTCGGCGATCGACGAGCTGGCCGAGAAGATGCAGATGGACCCGGTCGAACTCCGCAAGAAGAACGATCCCTCGCCGGTTCGCCAGATGCAGTACGACATCGGCGCCAAGGCCATCGGGTGGGAACGCCGGAGCAAGAAGGCGGGCGACGCCAAGGGCCCGATCAAGCGCGGCATCGGCATGGCGAACGGCGAATGGAGCGTCAATGCCCGCGGGAGCGAGGTCGGCTGCGAGGTCCGCATCCATCGCGACGGCTCGGTCGAGTGCTTCTCGGGCGCCCAGGACATCGGCAGCGGCTTCCGCACCGCCATGGCCGTGGTGACCGCCGAGGAACTCGGCCTGCGGCCGAAGGACATCACCATGCACGTGGGCGACACCCGCTGGCCGTTCGGTCCGGCCTCCGGCGGCAGCAACACCACGAACTCGGTGGCCCCGGCCGTGCGCATGGCCGCCCACGACGCCAAGAAGAAGCTCTTCGCGGCGGTGGCTCCTTCACTCGGAGCGAAGCCCGAGGAACTGGAGGCCCATGGCGGGAAGGTCTTCGTCGCGGCCAAACCGACGAAGAGCCTGACCTTCAAGCAGGCGGCCGCGAAGATCGCGGGCGAGCAGGTGACCGCCACCGCGGAGAGGAAGAAGCAGTACGAACTCTTCCGGACCGAACTCGCGGGGACGCAGTTCTGCGAGGTCGAGGTCGACACCGAAACCGGAGAGGTGAAGATCATCAAGATGGTGTCGGTGAACGACTGCGGCATTCCCGTCAACAGCCTGACCACCGAAAGCCAGGTCATCGGCGCGATGATCCAGGGCGCGTCGTGGGCCCTCTTCGAGAATCGCACCCTTGACCGGAGCTACGGCACGATGGTGAACCCGAACCTCGAGTGGTACAAGATCCTGATGCCGACCGACATGTTCGAGGCGGTGTCCATCCTCACCCCCATCGCGAACCTCGGCAACAACACCTCCACCGCGGGCATCGGCGAGCCCTGCAGCGTCCCCGTGCTCGCGGCCATCGCGAACGCCATCTTCAACGCGACCGGCGCGCGCGTCCGTTCCCTTCCCATCACCCCAGATCGCATGCTGGCCGCACTTGCTGAAGCCCGGCGGAGGGCTTAACCCCCATGAACCGTTTTGAAGTCATCAAGCCCGTAACCCTCGCCCAGGCCAAGGATCTCGTCCAGGAAAAAGCCTGGAGCAGCTACAAGGCGGGCGGCATCGACGTCATCGACCACCTGAAGGAACACCTCGAGGAGCCGCCGCGCCTGGTGGACCTCAAGGGCATCAAGGGTCTGGCCGACATCAAGGTCGAGTCGGACGGCGCGCTGCGCATCGGCGCCCTCGTGAAACTCGCCGACCTGGGGAGCGACGAGCGGATCTTGAAGACGCACGCCGCCCTCGCGATCGCGGCGGCCGAGACCGCTTCGCCGCAGATCCGCAACGTCGCCACCCTCGGCGGGAGCGTCCTGCAGCGGCCGCGCTGCTGGTACTACCGCCTCGAGGAATACAAGTGCCTCAAGAAGGGCGGGGATGTCTGCTACGCGGTGGGCGGCGAAAACCGCTACCACGTGATCTTCGGGGGCGGTCCGTCCTACGCGGTCCACCCCTCGAATACCGCGGTGGCGCTCGTCGCCCTCTCCGCCTCCTTCGTGTTCGATGGCCCGAAGGGGGTCCGGACGGTGGCCGCCTCCGAGTTCTTCCAGCTGCCTTCGAAGAACCCGCAGGTGGAGAACTCGCTCGGGGTCGCGGAGATCCTGACCGAGATCCGGATCCCCGCGGCCGCCGGCCGCTCCATCTACGCCGACGTTCGCGAGCGCCAGGCCTTCGACTGGCCGCTCGTTTCGATGGCCGCTTCGGTGCGCCTGGACGGCGGCCTCGTGAAGGACGCCCGCATCGTGCTCGGCGCGGTGGCTCCCATTCCGTGGCGGTCGAACCGCGCGGAAGCGGCCCTGATGGGAAAGCCGCTCAACGAGGCCACGCTTCAGGACGTGGCGCGCGCCGCCATCGTGGGCGCCGCGCCCCTTTCGGACAACGGATTCAAGGTCGGCCTGGTGCAGACCCTGGTGCGTCGCACCCTCGCGCAGCTCGCCTAGAACGGAGAAGCATGATGAACGAGAACCCAGCTTCCGCAACCGCGGCTTCGACCCAGCCCGAATGCGACCCCGTCGTTCCCTGCAAGCGCATCCGCACCAAGATGTACTACGTCCTCGGCCGCCAGGCGGTGGATCTCACCGTGTCCTCGCCCACCACCCAGTACTGGTGCTCGCGCACCGCCACTGTGATCGGCCCCGACGACGTGTGCTGTTCGCCCGAGTTGTGCGCCGCCAACCGCGCCTGCTACGAACGAGAGGAATGACGCCGCCGACGTTCCGGCTGCCCTAAACCGTTGCGGCTTTCGCCTTGGGGTCGACCACGACCACGGGCAGGAGGATGGTGAACTTCGTCCCCTTGCCCTCCTCGCTTTCCACCGTGATGTCGCCGCCCATCATCTGACAGAAATTGCGGCTGATCACGAGGCCGAGTCCCGTGCCCCCGAACTTCCGCGTGGTCGACGCGTCGGCCTGGGTGAAGGCCTGGAACATCCGGCCGAGCTGCTCCTTGTTCATGCCGATCCCGGTGTCGGAGACGATGAAGTGGAACAGCTCCCTCCCGTCCTGCCAGTTCCGGTAGACGTCGAGGGTGATGGTGCCCCGTTCCGTGAACTTCGAGGCGTTCGAGAGCAGGTTGAACAGCGACTGCCGGACCTTGGTGACGTCCGCGTGGATGGAGCCGAGATTGGGCCCGAGATTCACGGACAGCCGATTGGCCTTCTTGTCCACCAGCGGGGCCACCACCGAGACCACGTCGTCGATCAGGGGCTTGACCTCCACCGTCTCGAGGTAGAGGTCCATCTTCCCGGCCTCGATCTTCGAGAGATCGAGCACGTCGTTGATGAGCGCGAGCAGGTGCTTGGCCGATGAGTGGACTTTCTTCAAGTCGGGCACGTACTCGTCGTGGCCGTTGTCCTCGGCCTCCTCCGTCATCATCTCCGTGTAACCGATGATGGCGTTGAGCGGGGTCCGGAGCTCGTGGCTCATGGTGGCGAGGAACTGGCTCTTGGTGGCGTTCGCGGCCTCGGCCGCGACCTTCGCCTCCTTGAGCTCCTTCTCCTGGCGCTTGCGGGAGGTGATGTCCTGGGCCACCGCGATCATGCCCGAGGCCTGGCCCTCCGCGTTCTTGAGCACGCCGGTGGAAAAGGACATCGGTATCTCGCGTCCGTCCTTCGCCCGGTAGACCGTCTCGAACGTGGCCTGCGCGGACTTCGTCTTCAAGGCTTCGTCCGGCACTCCGCCGCTGATGATGGAGAAGGGCTGATCCACCAGTTCGGCCTCGGTGTATCCCAGGAGCCGGAGGAGGGCGCGGTTCACGGTCCGGATCTTCTCGGAACGGTCGACCACGATGAGGGTGTCCTTCATGTTGCGGATGATGTCGTCGACGTAGGTCTTCGAAACCGTGGTGGAATCGAGGCTCGCGGCCATGGCCTTGAAGGCGCGCGCGAGCTGGGCCACCTCGTCGTTGCCGATCGGCTCGATGCTCCGGCCGGCCTCGAAATTGCCCTGGGCCACCTCGCGCGTGGTCTCCGACAGCGAGCGGATGGGCGAAACGATGCCGCGGGACAGGGAGATCAGGAAGACCACGATGCCCACCAGAGACAAGGCCGCGATGGATCCCGAGATCACGGACCGCCGCTCGAGCAGGGCGACGTTGGTATCGAGCGTGGTTTCGAATGCCGCCTTTCGCGCCTTGACCAGCCGGTCCAGACCGTTGTCGATCAGGGTCCTGAGATCGGCCACCCGGACGGAGAGCTTCCTGATCCGTTCGGAATTGAGCCCGGCGAGGCCGCCCTGCTGCTGCTCGCTGCTGATCGCGAGTTTCGCGAGCTCGATGGCCAGGGGTTCGTATTCGACGAAGGCCTTGCGAAGGGTGCGAATCTCCTCCTTCCGGTCCTCCTGGGAGATGGACGCGACGTCGTCGAGATGACCCACGAGGACCGCGCCGGTCTTGGCGGCGGTCTCGAGCAGATTGCCCTCGCCGGTGGTGACCACCTCCTCGATCATGGCCGTGAAGTCCTTGAAGGAGTCGTGAGC
>DAORUA010000042.1:7996-16104 GCA_035432945.1 Vicinamibacteria bacterium
CGGTGGTGACCACCTCCTCGATCATGGCCGTGAAGTCCTTGAAGGAGTCGTGAGCCGCGGAGATCTTCTCGTACTCGGGGAAGGCCCGGTCCTTGAGGTTGGACATGTCGCCCGCTACCCGGGTCCCCGCGTCCACAAACAGGCCCACCAGCAGGCCCACCGCCACGATGAAGCTCGCGAGCAGGAGAGCGAACTTGAACGAAAGGGAGAAACGCGACACCGCGCTCTAGTTCGAGATCTCGAGGACTCTCACACGGTCGTCGACCGCGGAGGCTTCGACTATGCCGATGGCGCCGGGCTGCCGGGCCACGAAGTCCAGGAGCTGATCATGGTTGCGGAAGACCTTGGGCACCGCACCCCCCCCGGAAAAGAGCAGCCTCTTCCAGTAGGCGCGGAACTGGCTGACGCTCTTCTTCAGGGTCCCGGAGAGGAACAACTCGCCGGTCGGGCTCTCTTCTTCAGGCATCACCGGCACGATGCGGGTGCCGGAGTCCCACAGCGTCTTCTTCCCGAGGAAGATGCGGGTGAGGTCGTCGGTGGTCAGGGAGGCGAGCTTGTTCTCCTTGTTCACGACCACGCGCAGCGAGCGATCGACGCCCTGGGCGGAGGCGAGGCTCGGCAGGAACGCGCACCACGCCAGGAGCACCCAGGCCGCGAAACGGAGTCTTCTGAGCCCCATGCCTTAAAACCCCAGGACCAGGGCGGCCTTGAACTCGTGATAGCCCTGGCCGGGGAGGCTGGCCAGGGTCGACTTGGAGCCGCCGTGGAAGGCGTTGTTCTCGAGCTTGAGCTGGAAATTCTTCGAGAGTTCCACGTTCAGTCCCAGGATGAAGTCCCGCCCGTCCACATCGGAGAGGCTGCGATCGGGATTCACGTAATCGAAGCGCATGTAGGGAGTGAAGCCGCCTTTGAGGTGGTAGGAGGGCTGGATGTACCAGCCGATCTGCCGCTGCTCCCCGCCGCTCACCCGCCCCAGCGACCCGAAAGCCACCTCGGCCAGGAGGCGGAACCGGGTCAGGCTCAATTCCGCCTCGAAGCCGTGGCTTTGCAGGGTGGTGTAGGAGGCCGAGCTGAGGCGGTCGTGGTAGAAGGAATAGCCCACGCGGAGGTTCTCGGTGGCGTCGACCCGTAGCCGCGCGGTGATCGACTTGGACGTGTTCTCGTCCTCCTCGAACGGGTTCGCTTCCTGCTGTTCACCGTTCGCCACCAGGACGTCGTAGCTCAGGTCCTTCCCCCCGACCACAGCGTCGCCGTGCGCGGCGATGCCGGCGCCCCAGCGCGGATAGAAGAGAAAGCCGCCGCCCACGATCCGGTCGTTCTTGTTGAGACTGGCCGCCTCCTTGACGGTCAGGAAGGCGGGTTTGGCGGTGTGGATCTCGTTGAAGACGCCGAAGGGGGTGAACATCTTCCCGAAGCGCAGCTTCAGCATGTCGGAAACCGCGTACTCGACGAAACCGTACTCCATGGCCTGGTTGCCCCGGCCGTCCTCGGTGGCGGTGCCGTGTTCCCAGGACAGGTCGAGTGCCGCGCGGACCCGCTCGGAGACCGTGATGTTGAAGACGAGGTCGAACTGGTCGGCGTCGAAGGAGCCGTTCTTGTCCCCCGGTCCCTCCGCGCTCAACTGCTTGGAGAACTCGAAGTTCGTGTAGCCGTTGATGACGATCCGGTCCATCAATTCCTGGGCCGAAAGGGGAGCCGACAGGGCGAGGGCGAGAAGGGCGGCGGCGAGGGATCGCCTCATGAGGTTGCGTCTCCCTTGCCCGACGCGGGGCTCAAGGTGTGCGCTCATAGGCTTCTCCCCAAGGGTCATTTGGGGGAAGTGTAATCGCAACCCCGCCCTCCCTTCATCTTCGGGCCCGCGAACGAAACGCCCGTGACGGCGTAACATTCCCCACGCAGCGCCTGAAGTCCAAGGGCCAACGAATTCGAGGAGAGACCATGCGAAGAGTGACTTTGTCGAAGGGCGATTTCCTGTGGGAGGCCGGCGATATCGCGCGCAACATAGGGATCGTCGAAACCGGAAAGCTCGGGGTTCGATCGGGCCGCGGCATCGTGGGCATCGTGGCCCCGAAGATGGTGCTCGGAGAGAGCGCCCTGCTCATGCTCGACGGCCAGGCCCAGCTCCGCTCGGCCGCGGTGGTGGCCCTCGAAGACACTTCGGTGACCGAGTATTCGGCCTCGCTCTTCCAGCAGACCTTCGAGTCCGGCCGTCACGATGTCGGCCACCTGATCCTCCTTTCCCTGATCGGCCAGGTCTGCCGCAACAACCTCCTGGTCATGGCCGCCCACGGCGAGAAGCTGGTGGTGGCCGCCCTCCTCAAAGGACAGGTCCAGGCCATGGGCGAGACCGCGTCCCAGTGCCGGCAGATCAAGACCTGGGACCACTTCACCTGGACCTTCAACTACCTGATCCACCTGCGCAACAACTCCGACCGCATGCGGGACGAGCTCGTGACCACCCAGGTGGAGGAGACCGCGGCCCTCACCAAGGCCTCCGAGATGATGAAGAGCCTGGTCCAGGGCAAGGACATCCTTCCTCACATCGAGGCGCTCATCGAGGCCGACCGGGCCAAGGCCGAGTGGTTCACCCGCTAGGCCAGGGCGTTCCGACCCCTTCGGCGCCCGGGTCTTCGATGAACCGGCGCCGGTCCACGAACTAGAACCAAACGAACCCAAGGGACGATCCATGCTGAGCTGGTTATCGGGGGGGCAAAGCCTCCAGCAACTCATTGCCGCCAAGAAGTGGGACAAGGCCGTCGTCCAGTTGCAGGCCGAGATCAAGGCCGCCCCGAAGGACTCCCGCACGAGGATGCAGCTCGCCGATGTGCTGATCGAGGCCGGACGCGGCAAGGACGCGGTGCCCATCCTCCTGAAGCTCGCCCAGGAGTTCGGCACCGAGGGCTCGGCCCCGCGGGCCATCGCGGTGCTCAAGAAGATCGAGCGGATACAGCCCGGGCGCTCTGACGTTCAGAAAGCGCTCGCCGCCCTGATCAGGAAGTCCGCCCCGAAGACGCCGGTGAGCTCCGGACTGGGCGACATCGTACGGGGCTCGGACCAGTTCGAAATGGAGGAAATCGGCCTCGACCTTCGCCCCTCCTCCATCGAGCCGTCGGATTTCCTCTTCCAGGCCCCCGCGGCCCTCGCCGCCCCCCCGCCCTCGACACCGGAGGCGGTGAAGCCCGCCCCGCCCCCGAAGAAGGAGGAGGAAGAAGTCGAGGTGGAGGATCTGGTGATGCCTCCCCCCAAGACCCTGCTCGAGATCGCTTCCACCCCTCCTCCCCCGGCGCCCGCGGCTCCGGCCGCGCCCCAGGTGGTGCAGATGACCGAGGCGGCGACCATGATCGCAGCCATGAACGACACCGATAAGGGTCTGTTCGAGGATCTCCTCGATACCATCGAGTCGGTCCTCGCCGAGGCTCCCGCGGCGGTCTCGCCTCGAGCCGCCACCCCGAGGATCTCCAGTCCGCTGTTCGCGGACTTCTCGGAAGCGGACCTCGTGGCCGTGATCCAGGGTCTGGAACTCGCGACCTACGGCCCCGGCGACATTCTCATTCTCGAAGGCGACCCGGGCACCAGCCTCTTCGTCATCACCTCGGGCGTGGTTCGCGCCTTCGTCAGGCAGGCGGACGGCAAGAACAAGCAGGTCCGGGAGATGGGCGAGGGTTCGTTCTTCGGCGAGATCGCGGTGCTTTCCGGCAAGCCCCGCACCGCGACCGTCACCGCGAAGTCCACGGTGGAGGCCCTGATCCTCGAGCGCAAGACGCTCGACAACATCTGCAAGACCCATCCGAGTGTGAGGACGACCCTGCAGAAATTCGCGGCGGAACGGCTGAAGACAGGAAAATAGTCCCATGGCCAAGGTCCTGCTCATCGAAGACAACGAAATGAACCGCGACATGCTGTCGCGGCGCCTGATCAAGCGCGGCTACGAAGTGGTGATGGCGATCGATGGCCAGCAGGGCATCGACATGGCGGTGTCGGCGAAGCCCGACCTCATCCTCCTCGACATGAGCCTTCCCGTGGTCGACGGGTGGGAGGCGGCGAAGCAGATCAAGGCGAATCCTCTGTCCGCGGGCGCGCCCCTCATCGCCCTCACCGCCCACGCCATGGCCGCCGACCGGGAGCGCGCGATGTCGGCGGGGTGCGATGACTTCGACACCAAGCCGGTGGAGCTGCCCCGGCTGCTCGGGAAGATGGAGACGCTCCTCAAGGCCAAGGGCATCGCCCCGCCCGAGAAGGCCTGAGGCAAGGCGTCCGGAGCGTCCGCCAACACCCATGTCCGCTCCAGGGCCGAACGATCCGAAGGACAAGGATCCGCTCTCTCAGATCCGCCACGATCTCAAGACGCCGATCAACCAGATCATCGGCTACTCGGAGATGCTGGCCGAGGACGCGGAGGACAAGGGCGACACCGACGCGCTCGCCGATCTCACGAAGATCGGCGCGGCCGCGCGCACCCTTCTCGATCTGATCGACAAGGAACTGCGGCCGGGGAAGATCGCTCTTCAATCCTCGGCCCCGCCCGCGCCAACCCCTCCGCCAGCCGCGAAGCCGGTGGAGGAGAAGTCCGAGCCGGCCGCGGCCGCGCTCACGCTGCCTCCGGCCCTCCAGCCCCTCCCCCCCCTGCCTGGCAATACCGACCCCGGCGTCGATCGCCTGCTCGTGGTGGACGACAACGAGATGAACCGCGACATGCTCTCCCGCCGCCTCAAGGGCAAGGGCTACATCGTGGAGATGGCGGAAGACGGCCAGCAGGCGCTGGACATGCTGGCGAAGGACCCCTTCGACCTCATCCTCCTCGACATCATGATGCCCGGCATCTCGGGCATCGACGTGCTGCGCGCGGTCCGTCAGACCAGGTCGCGCGCGGACCTCCCCATCATCATGGCGACCGCCAAGGACCAGAGCGACGACATCGTCGAGGCCCTCAAGCTCGGCGCCAACGACTACGTCACCAAGCCCATCGATTTCCCGGTCTGCCTCGCGCGGGTCCAGTCGCAACTCGCGCTCAAGCGCGCGCAGGACCAGGTGAAGCGCCTCAACGCCGGCCTCGCCCGCCGCAACGACCTCATCAAGGCGACCTTCGGCCGCTACCTCTCCGACGAGGTGGTGGACCAGATCCTCGAGGCCCCCGGCGGCGCGCGCCTCGGCGGGGACAAGCGCACCGTCACCATCCTGATGTCCGACCTCCGGGGCTTCTCGGCGCTCTCCGAGCGGCTGCCTCCCGAGCAGGTGGTGAGGATCATCAACAACTACCTCGCGACCATGACCGAAGTGATCAAGAAGCACAAGGGCACGATCGACGAGTTCATCGGGGACGCCATCCTCGCCATCTTCGGCGCGCCGGTGGGACGTGAAGACGACGCGAAACGCGCCACCGCCTGCGCGGTGGAAATGCAGCTCGCGATGCACTCGGTGAACGAGTACAACCGCAAGAACGACCTGCCCGAAATCGAGATGGGCATCGCCCTGCACACCGGCGAGGTCATCGTGGGCAACATCGGGTCGGAACAGCGCGCCAAGTACGGAGTGGTGGGCACGGCGGTCAATCTCACCTCGCGCATCGAGACCTACACCATCGGCGGCCAGATCCTGATTTCCGACCCGACCTACAAGGCCGCGGGGGCCGGGGTCATCGTGGGCGGGCAGATGGCGGTGAAGGCGAAGGGCCTCAAGGAACCGATGATCGCCCACGACCTGCGCGGCGTGGGCGAGCCTTTCAATCTCCACCTCCAGACCAGGAGCGCCGAACTCTTCCCGCTCAAGGAGGAGATCGCCATCGATTACTTCGTCATCGACGGCAAGGCGGTGGGCGACGAGGCGTTCCTGGCATCCTTCGTCTCGCTCTCGCTGAAGTCGGCCGCGGTGAAGAGCGCGGTGGACGTGCCGCCCCTCACCAACCTCAAACTCCACGTGCGCAGCGCCAACGGCCAGTGGATCCCGGGCGACCTCTACGGCAAGGTCCTCGAGGCCGAGCCGCCCGCGGGCGCCACCTTCGTGGTCCATTTCACGTCGTCGCCGCCCGAAGTCGAGACCTTCGTGAAGACCACGCTGCAGGCTCTTCAGGAGTCCGGAGTCCCCTGAGGCGAAGGCCCCTTCCCATGCCGCTGAGCCCTTCCCCGGCCCGGGTCCTGGCGCTCGCGGCGTTGTGCGTGTCGTTTCAGGGCGTCGCCGCCGCTCAGAGCGTGCCCGTCCTCTCCGCCGAATATGCGGAGATGGTCCGGCTCTACGCGGCAGGCGATTCGACCGCGGCCCTGGCCTACCTGCGAGCCTGGCCGGAGAGCCGCGTTCGTGAGCACAACGACGGCTTGAAGGACGCGGTCGTGTCGATCCGGAAGTGCCCGGGTTGCCCGACCCGCCTGGCGTTCTCGAGGTTCCCGGTTCGCGCGGCCCTTCTTCTCCACGCCGACCTCGAGACCCAGCAGCAGTTGAGCCCGCCGGAGAGCGAACAGATCCCGGTCTGCGGCTCGGGGCCGCAGGCCATGGCGGTCGAGCATCTGGCCGCCATCCTCCTCCTCATCGACCCTGACGCCGGCTCTTTCGTGAAACACGCGTATCTCGGCATGGCCGGCCAGGCCATGTGGTCCCACTGCTTCGGAGAAGCGGGTGGCTGGGCCCGTTCGGGTCTCCGGCACTTTCCAAGGGACCCCCTGCTCCTGCTGGCGGAGGGCGTCGCTTTCGAGGCGCGCTCCTTCTTCACCATGGCCCCCGCCCCCGCCACCATGGGGTTGACGCCCGCCACCCTGCGCAGACGCGAAGCCCTGAAGGCGGAACTGCGCGACCTGGGCGAGAAGGCCCGGCAGTCGTTCGAGCAGGCCCTCTCCGCCGACCCGAACCTGGTCGAGGCTCGTTTGCGGCTGGGCCGCGTCCAGTGGCGACTCGGCCGGGAGGAGCCGGCGCGCGCGGCTCTCGAAGAGGTCCTCGCGAAGCACGCCGAGGCGCCGCAGCAATACCTCGCGCACCTGTTTCTCGGGCGGATCCTCGAAGACCGGGGCGAGCTGGCGGCCGCGGAAGAGCACTACCGAGTGGCTCTCGCGATGCAGCCCCTTTCCGAGATCGCCGCGGTGGCGGTCTCCCACGCCCGGCTCCTGCAGGGGGATGTCGAGGGTGCTCGAGACCGGTTGAGAGCCGGTCTCGAAGCGGTCCGGGCGCGCCGCGACTTCGATCCCTGGATGTCCTACCTCCTGCCCCAGACGCCAGGCGGCGAGGCCATCATGGCCGAACTGCGCGAGTCGATATCCAGATGACCCGCGACCTGATCCTACTGGGCGCTCTTCTGGCGAGCCCCCTGGTTCCCCCCGCTCTCGCGCAGGTGGCTCCCGCGCCCACGCCTCCGACTTTCGCGGTGGAGGTCGAGAACATCTACGTGGACGCCTTCGTGTCTCAGCGCGGCGTCCCCCTCACCGGGCTCGCCGCCTTGGACTTCGAGCTGAAGGACAACGGCGTGCCTCAGCGCCTCGAACTCGTCGCCGCTGACACCCAGCCCCTCCTCGCGGTGCTCACCTTCGATATGAGCAACAGCCTGGCGGGCGGGAAGATCGCCTCACTGCGCGCGGCCAGCCAGGCGTTGCTGAACGCCCTCAGGCCCGAGGATGAAGCGACGCTCTTCTGCTTCACCGACGATGTCCACTGGCTGGCGGCGCCGACTACGGACAAGGCGTCGCTTGGTCTCGCCCTGGCGAAGCTGCAGCCCGGAGGAGGGACCGCGATCATGGACGCTCTGTATGCGGCCCTCACCCTTCCCTCAACCCGGAGCCGCTCCCTGGTGGTGCTGTTCACCGACGGAGCCGACAATGCGAGCTGGCTCGACTGGCGGCAGATTCAGAAAGTGGCGGAGAGGTCGAATGCCGTGATTCACGTGGTGGGCCTCAAGCCCCCTCAGCTCGTAGCGCCCGGCGAGACCGCGGACTTCGGAATACGGAGCGTGCCCGTGGAGTCCCCGACCGACCTCGAGTTCGAGGCCCCCTGGGGCCTGCGCCAGATCGCCGAGCTCACCGGCGGCCGGTACTGGGAGGCGGAGTCCCTGGACCGGTTGAAGATCGCGTTCGCCGCCATCGCCGAGGCGATGGGGAAGCGATACGTGCTGCGCTACGTCCCCGAGAACGTGA
>DAORUA010000043.1:0-16080 GCA_035432945.1 Vicinamibacteria bacterium
ACATCCGCTGCGAGCACTGCGCCGACCTGCAGCAGACCCTCCTGAACCTGCAGGAACAGACGCCGGCGGGCAGCTTCAGCGTCGAGGCGCGGCAGTTCCCCCTCGACGGCGAGTGCAATCCCGTGATCGAGCGCGCCACCGACCCGGTGCGCTGCCTGGCCGCCCGCGCGCGCATCTGCCTCGCCAGGAACCCGAAGAGTGACGAGTTCGCGCGCGCTCTCTTCGCCCGCCAGAAGGAACTGACCGCGCCCCAGCTGTATCAGATCGCCGCTCCCTTCATGGAGAGGAAGGCCCTCGAGTCGTGCGTCTCAAGCCCGGAGACGAAAGCCCAGTTGGAAGAAGACATCGCCTACGCGTCGCGTTTCGCCTCCGACGGGACGCCGATCGTGGCCCTCAACGGGCGCATGGGTGTCAGCTTTCCCCCGTTCCTCTACGCGATGATCCTGACCGGGGGAGTCGCCGAACATCCCGCCTTCGCGAGCCTGCCCCCGCCCAACCCGAACGCCCATCTGCACTGAGGGGTGGTGGACGTGAAGAACAAGAAGAACGCGGCTGAGGAGAATAAGGGACGGCAGCGACGTCAGTGGCTTCGCGAGACCGCCGCCGCCATCCTGGGGACGTCGGCGGCTCGTGCACTGGGTGCTCGTGGCGGCCTGCTGCTGCCTCTGCTCAATACCGCCGATGCCGCTGCCGAACCGCTTCGCCAGCCTTCTGAACTCGTCGGCCCGCTGATCGCTACCCCGGGGACCGGCGCGGTCTGGCCTGGTCGTTCCACCAGCCTTCTGACCTTCGGCGGTACCTATCCCTCGCCGACGCTGCGCGCCAGGCGCGGGGAGACCTTCGAGCTCCTCTTCCAGAACCGACTCGCCGAGGCGACGAACATCCACTGGCATGGGCTCGCGGTGCCCGCGGAGGTTGACGGCTATCCCACCGACCTTGTCCTCCCGGGCGGTGCGCGCCAGTACCGTTTCCAGATCGCGCAACCCGCCGGCACCTATTGGTATCACCCGCATCCGGATGGGCGAACCGCCGCGCAGGTCTACGGCGGAATGGCCGGTTTCTTCATTGTCGAAGACGACGCCGAGCGCGCCCTCGGTTTGCCCCTCGGCGAACAGGATGTCGCCCTCCTACTTCAGGATCGGCGCCGCACCAGCGACAACTCCTTCGCCTACGTCCCGACCCCCATGGACCTGATGTCGGGCTATCTCGGCAACACCGTCCTCGTGAACGGCACGCCCGACGCGGAACTCTCTGTCGCGGCGACGCGGTATCGGTTCCGTCTCCTCAACGGATCCAACGCCAGGATCTTCCGTGTGGCCTTCGGGGACAACCGGGCCTTTGATGTCATCGCGGGAGACGGCGGCCTTCTCGAACGGGCGGTCACCACGAACGCGCTCTTCCTCGCTCCGGGCGAGCGGGCTGAGATCCTGGTGGACTTCTCGCGAGATCCTGCAGGCGCCTCGGTCCCGCTGATCAGCGCGGCCTTCACCGTCCGTGGTGGCGGCATGGGCGGAATGGGCGGCTCTTCATCTCAAGGTGCTTCGGCCTCGCTGTTGCGTCTGGTCGTCGGGCGCGCGGGCGCAGGGTCGGTCCAGTTGCCCGCACGGCTCGCTTCGATTGAGAGACTCGATCCCGCTCGCGCCCAGGTGCAGCGACGCTTCGTCATGGACATGCGCATGCCGCCTTTCGCAGGCTCGTTCACGATCAACGATCGCAGCTTCGACGCGGCCCGCGTGGATGTTCGCGTTGAACGAGGCGTGCTCGAGGTCTGGGAAATCGTCAACGTATCGACTGAACCTCACCCCTTCCACGTGCATGCCGCACAGTTCCAGGTCGTGAGCCGCTCGAGCGGCCCGCTGGAGCCGCATGAGCTCGGACTCAAGGACACCGTTTTGGTGTGGCCGGGTGAGGCGGTGCGAATCGCCATTCGCTTCGACGCCCATCCGGGTCTGTACGTCCTCCACTGTCACAACCTGGAGCATGAGGACGCGGGGATGATGTTGAACCTCGAGGTTCGGTAATCGCAGGCCTCTTCTTCATTCTTCCGCGCCTCAACGCGCGACAGACAGGGCAGAATTGGAGGATGAAGATATTCCTCCCGATGATGCTCAGCCTCGCAAGCGTCGCCTATCCGATGCAGGCGCAGACTCCTCAGCCGCCCGCATCCTCGCCACTTCAGGGTCTGGCCTCCGCAGCCTCGGACGACTCCGCGTTTCCCCAACTCGCCGCCGATGGCAAGGGTGGCGTCTTCATGACCTGGCTGGAGACGCTTCAGGGTGGCGCGGGTCATCGCCTGCGCCTCTCTCACCGAAAGCAGGGCGGCGCCTGGGAGGATCCCTCGACCGTTCACGAGGGCAAGGACTTCTGGCGCAACTGGGCGGATTTTCCCGGCCTCGGCGTGTTCGC
Organism: Vicinamibacteria bacterium; assembly: GCA_035432945.1. Taxonomy (GTDB): domain Bacteria; phylum Acidobacteriota; class Vicinamibacteria; order Fen-336; family JAGNNV01; genus JAGNNV01. The sequence continues at coordinate 2,407 of DAORUA010000043.1, forward strand.
CGACGGCGCCGTGATGGTCCACTGGCTGGCGCGGAGCGGCGCGGCCACGTACGACTACAACATCATGGCGCGCATCACGAAGGACGGCGGGCGGACCTGGGGCGAGCCCTTCCTCGTGAACACCGACGGAAAGAAGGCCGAGCACGGTTTTGTTTCGTTCGCCGCGACCGACAAGGGAATGGGTGTCGCCTGGCTCGACGGCCGCGAAACCAAGGGCATGAGCCACGAGGGGGAGCATTCCCCCGCGGGGGGTGGAGCCATGACCCTGCGCTTCGCCGAGTTCCTGAGCGATGGAACAAGGGCGCGCGAAACCCGGCTCGACGCGAAGGTGTGCGACTGCTGTCAGACCGCGATGGTGAACACCTCGAAAGGACTCCTCGCCGCCTATCGGGATCGGTCCGACGCCGAGCTGCGCGACATCTCGCTCGTTCGCCCGTTGGCGGAGAAGGTCGAGCCCCGCGAATTCTCGAAGGACGGATGGAAGATCAACGCCTGCCCGGTGAACGGCCCCGCCCTCGCTTCGAGCGGCGAGGCGGTGACCGCGGTGTGGTTCACCATGGGCGGAAAGGCGCGGGTCCGGGCCGCGGTGTCTCGCGACGGAGGCGACACGTTCTCACTCCCGCTCGACGTGGACAGCGCGTTTCCCCTCGGCCGCGTGGATGTCGCGGCGCTGCCCTCGGGCGAGTCGCTTCTGAGCTGGCTCGGCCGGGGAGAGGGCGGTTCGGCGGAGATCAAAGCCGCGTTCATCGATCCAAGCGGAGGCCTGAAGCCGGCGTTCAAGGTGGCGAGCACCTCGACCGCCCGCGCCTCGGGCTTTCCACGGCTGGAGCGGTCGGGTGATGAGGTCGTGTTCGCGTGGACGGAGGTGCCGCCCGTCGCCGAGGGATCCACCGCCCCCCCGCTCTCGCGCGTCCGAACCGCGATCCTGAGCCTGAAGTGAAGCTGGAAGCCGCTCCGCCCATCGCGTGCCTGCTGAAGGCGCTCGATGCCTCTCAGCGCGAGCGCCAGAGAGAGCTTCTCGCCGCGGTTCGAGGGAAGATCCGCCGGATCGTGGAGCTCGACGGGGGCTTCGAAGTCGAGCTTCCGTCCGATCCGCAATCCTTCATGGAAATTGCGGAGTGGAGCGCCGCTGCTGCGCGTTCGCGGCGTTCGCGATCGAGTCGCGATCCGACGGGACCCTCTGGGTTCGCGCGACCGGTGGCGAAGGCGCCAGGGACGTCCTCGTGGCGGAGATGGGGCTCTCCCTCGCCCCGGCTCGACCGGAAGCCCCACCCGCCTGAGTCGGGGGAGGGGGGTCGGGCGAAAAGTACGAGGGAACCCGTGAGTCCCGGGCCGTCACGGGAAAGCCGTGCCCCTGCCCTCCCCTCGACACAGTTGCCGAGGAATTAACACGCCCGCACCTCCGTGTTTTCCCGACGTTCCTAGTCTTCGGGCATCATGACCCACCTGAAGAAACTCTTCGCGGCGCTGCTCTGCCTCGCCGCGTTCGCGACGTCCGCCCTCGCCCAGGGCATGTTCTACAAGGAAGTTGCCAAAGACGGCCGCATCTACGTCTTCAACCTCGGCCCCGAGTACGAGCGCTGGGCGCAAACCGGCGAAACCGGCCGGGCCATCACCAAGCTGAACTACGGCCCCAACGGCGAGACCGTGGTCTTCGACTCCGAGGAGGCCATCGACCTCTACAACTTCAAGCACGGTGTCGCCGAAGTGGTGACCAAGCCCAAGCCGCCCCGGCTCGAGCTGGTGTGGCGCGACGGAAAGACCCGTATCACCACCGATTCGGCCTACTTGGAGATGTCCACAAGGCTCCAGATGCGCTACACCCATGAACTTCCCGACGACGCGGTCCAACTCGCGGGCACCGCGGCGAAGGGGGACGACAAGGGCTCCTTCCGCATCCGGCGCGCGAAGTTCAAGCTCGAAGGCTGGGCCATGAAGCCGTGGCTCACCTATGAGTTCCAGATCAACATCCCCGCGGTCAGCGGGTCGAACGCCGGGGCCATTCTCGAGGACGCTTCCATCGACGTGGACGTCACCAAAGGGAAGAACAAGTTCCGGGTCAAATTCGGCCAGTTCAAGCCTTCATTCGGACGCCAGGAGATGACGTCGTCCGGTTCCCAGAGCTTCGTCGACCGCGCCGAGGTCTCGAACATCTACGCCCGGGGCCGTGAAACCGGCCTGGCGCTGTGGGGCACCACCGCGAACAACAAGCTCGAGTGGCGCGCCGGCATCTCGAATGGCAACAGCATGACCCGGACCACGAACGACAACGACGCGTTCCAGTACAACGCCCGGGTGATGTTCCAGCCGACCGGCCGCCAGGCTCTGGCCCAGCGCGCCTGGGTTTCGGGGCCTTTCTACTCGGAAGGCGACTTCGAGTCTGGCGACTTTCCCCTCTTCGCCATCGCCGCGAATTTCGAGAAGAACGACTTTCACCGCGCCACCACCGGCAACGACTTGAAGGACACGATCTTCGGCTTCGATCTGGTCTACAAGTACAAGCGCTTCTTCGCGACCGGCGAGTACTACATCCGGGAGCGAACCCCGGAGACCGGCGCGAAGTTCAACTCCGATGGTTTCTTCGGACAGGCCACCTACATGCTGACCTCGCGGCGGCAGTGGGAGATCGGCGCCCGCTACGGCCAGTACGACCCGAGCGACCTCCTGCCCCTGAACAAGCGCACGGAACTTCGGGGCGCCCTCTCGTACTACTACGGGCGACACAACCTCAAGGTCCAGGCCGACTTCGGCCAATTGAAGACCGAGGCCGCCGCCGGCTCCATCAAGAACATGGAGTTTCGGCTTCAGTCGCAGATCGTCTTCTAAAACGCTGGATCCCGGCGCTTGCCCCCCGAAGGGGGGTTCGCCGGGATACGCAGGCGTCTGGCGACGCCTGCTACTTAACACGGACGTAACCCGAGCGTAACCCGCTCTTCTTGTCTACCCCCTAGTGTCCCCCGGTCACTCCCCAGACGCTCTCCAGAAGGTACCCCACATCATGAAACAGACACTTCGTCTTGCCGCCGCCGCCCAGGCTCAGCAGGTCCAGGTCGACCCCGCGATTCCTTCCTACCAGAAGGTCAGCGGCGTCTCCGGCAATCTCAACAGCGTCGGCTCCGACACCATGAACAACCTCATGACCCTGTGGGCCGAGGCCTTCACGAAGATGTACCCCAACGTGAAGGTCCAGGTCGAGGGCAAGGGTTCCTCGACCGCCCCTCCCGCGCTCATCGCGGGCACCGCGCAGTTCGGCCCGATGTCGAGGGCCATGCGCTCCACCGAGATCGACCAGTTCGAGCAGAAGTACGGCTTCAAGCCCATGCAGTTCCGGACGTCCTACGACGCCCTCGCGGTCTACGTGAGCAAGGACAATCCGATCGAGAAGCTCACCCTCGCCCAGGTCGATGCCGCCTTCTCGAAGACGCGCCGCCGCGGCTACAAGTCGAATGTCACCACCTGGGGCCAGCTCGGCCTGACCGGAGACTGGGCGAACCGCCCCATCAGCCTGTACGGCCGCAACTCGGCATCCGGCACCTATGGCTTCTTCAAGGAGCACGCCCTCAACAATGGCGACTACAAGGACCAGGTGAAGGAGCAGCCGGGCTCGGCCTCGGTGGTCCAGGGCGTCACCGGCGATCGCTTCGGCATGGGCTACAGCGGCATCGGCTACCGGACCTCCGGGGTCAAGGCGGTCGCCATCGCGGAAGCCGAGGGCAAGGATTACTCCTCCGGCAGCTACGAAGACGTGAAGAGCGGCAAGTACCCGCTGAATCGGTTCCTCTTCCTCTACGTCAACCAGGCGCCCGGCAAGCCCGCCGACCCCCTGGTGCGCGAGTTCCTCAAGCTGATCTTCAGCAAGGAGGGCCAGGAAGTGGTCCTGAAGGACGGTTACCTCCCCCTCTCCGCTGAAGTGGTGAAGCAGGAGCTGGCCAAGATCCGTTGAAGCGCCGGCGCGACTCCTGATCGCGCTCCCCGGTCATGAAGGACGCAAAACCCGAATCCGTCAGAGGCCTTATGCAGTCCGCCACCCGGCGGATTGCCCGGGTCAAGATGATGGACCGTGCCGCGCGCGGCGTCATCACCATGGGCGGCTTCGGAGTCGTGGTGAGCGTTCTCTTCATCTTCCTGTTCATTCTCGGCGAGGCGTGGCCGCTGTTCCGATCCGCGACGGCCACGCGGCTCCCGCCCCTCGCCGAGGCCTCGGAGCTTCGGGGCGCCCTCGTTCTCGGCGCCGACGAGTACCAGCGAAAGCTCTTCGGCCTGCTCCCCGGGGGCTCGCTCACCATCGCGAACCTCGAGACTGGAACCCTGGACAAAACGGAAGAGCCGCCCGCGCTCAACGGTGCGACCTTCACCTCCGCGGCCCGGAACGCCAACGGAAGCCTGCTGGTCGCCGGCACCTCGGACGGCCGGGCCGGGCTCATCCACCTGCGGTTTCAACCGAAGTACGAGACCGACAAGCTCATCGACGTCACCAGCGAGATCCGGATGGAACCGCTGGTGGAGATGGATCCCGGCCGCCGCGCCCTGCGCCTGGTGGATGGACGCGAGCGCGATGGCGCCTTCGTGCTCGCCGGGGTGGCGAGCGAGAGAGAGATCGTGGTTGTCCGCACCAAGCCCGACGCCGCGGAGCTCGAGCGTCACGTTCTCGAGGTGGGCGAGGGCGAGACCATCACTCACCTGCGTTTCGGTCGAACCGAGCTTCTCGCCGCCGCCACCGATCGCGGCGGGCTTTACCTGTGGGAACTCGGTTCCGAGATTCGCCTCGTGGACAACCGGTCGTTGGCGCCCTCGAAGGTCACGGCGCTCGCCTGGGCCAACGCCGACATCTCGCTGCTCGTAGGCGATGACCAGGGCGGCATCGCCGCCTTCTTCCGCGTGCGTCTCAAGGACGACGACCCCGAGCCCTCCCTCGTGCGGGCCCACGTCTACGAGAAGCAGAGCGCCGCGGTCGTCGATCTCGTTCCATCGGTGCGCGACAAGAGCTTCCTGGCCGTGGGAGCGGACGGCTCCCTGCGACTCCTCCATCTCACCTCCGAACGGACGGTGGCTTCTCTCTCCCCCCCGGAAGCCCCGATCGCCCACGCCGTCATCGCGCCCAAGAGCGACGGCGTTCTCGCCACTTTGCAGGACGGCCGGCTCGCTCGCTATGGCCTGCAGGCCCCGCATCCCGAGATCTCGGGCCGGGTGCTTTTCGGCAAGGCCTGGTACGAGGGCTACCCCGAGCCTCAATACGTCTGGCAGTCCACCGGTTCCACCGACGAGTTCGAGCCGAAGTTCAGCCTCGTGCCCCTCGTGTTCGGAACCATCAAGGGCACGTTCTACGCGCTCCTCTTCGCGGTGCCGATCGCGATCCTGGCCGCGCTCTACACCTCGCAGTTCGCGCACCCGACCATCCGCCAGAAGATCAAGCCCACGGTCGAGATCATGGCCGCGCTTCCCAGCGTGGTCGTCGGCTTCATCGCCGGCCTGTGGCTCGCCTCGCGCGTGGAAGAACAGATCGTCCCGGTTCTGCTCATGGTGATCCTGCTGCCCGCCCTCGGCACCTCGGGGGTGTTCGTTTGGGAAGCCCTGCCGCACCGGCTGCGAACGCGGCTCCGGCCCGGCACCGAACTCGCGGTGGTCGTGCCCTTGTGCCTGCTGGGAGGCGTGATGGCGCTCTCGATCGGTCCCACCGTCGAGCAGGCCCTCTTCGGCGCCGATTTCAAGGCATGGCTGGGTTCGGCCACCGGCTTGATCTACGACCAGCGCAACTCGCTGGTGGTGGGCCTCGCCATGGGCTTCGCGGTCATCCCCATCATCTTCACCATCACCGAGGACGCCTTTTCGAGCGTGCCCGCGAACCTCACCGCCGCATCGCTGGCCCTGGGCGCCTCCCGCTGGCAGACCGCGCTGCGCGTGGTTCTGCCCACCGCGAGCCCGGGCATCTTCTCCGCGGTCATGGTGGGCTTCGGCCGCGCGGTGGGCGAGACCATGATCGTGCTCATGGCCACCGGCAACACGCCGGTGATGGACTGGTCCATCTTCAACGGCATGCGCACGCTCTCCGCGAACATCGCGGTCGAGATTCCCGAGGCTCCCAACGGGGGCACGCTGTACCGGGTCCTCTTCCTCGCCGCCCTCCTGCTCTTCGGCATGACCTTCGTGGTCAACACCCTGGCCGAGATCGTCCGCCAGCGCCTGCGCGAGAGGTACAAGGCGCTATGAGCGCCCTGACTGCGGCGAAGGGGCATCGTCCCGCGGGCGAGTCGCTGGTGTGGTTCACCGCGAGCGCCCTCGGGCTCTGCCTGCTGATGATCGGCGGCCTCATCGCGGTGATCCTCGCCAACGGACTCGGCTTCTTCTGGCCGCGGCCGCTCGTCCAGTTCACCCTCAAGGACGGATCGAAGCGCCTCGCCGAAATCTCCGCCCACGAGGGCATTCCGAACCCGGGTCATCCGGATCACCTCCTGAACAGGCGGACGCTCCTGAAAGTCGGCAACCGCGACCTCCTCGGAGTCGATTTCGAGTGGGTGAACGACGCCGACATCGTGGAGCGCGCGAACCCGGAGGAGGCCTGGTTCGTGGAACGACGCGAGTACGGCCCGTTCCTGGGCTTCCCGGTGCGCGCCCTCGAGTCCGGGCGCGAGATCGCGACCGCGCCCCCGGCAGTGGCGGCATGGCTTTCTTCGAATCTCGAGACCGCGGAGGAGGATCGCGCCGCGATTCGCCGCCTCGAGAAGGACGAGATCGGCGCCATCAACATGCGCATCGAGCGGGCCCGGCTCGCCGGAAAAGCCCTCGATGTCCGGGCGCTTCGCGATCCGAAGGGCCCGGACCAGAAGGCGGAACGAGCCCGCCTTGAGGCCCTCGTCGCCGCCGAACAGCAGAAGTACGCGGTGAAACAGGAAGAGCTCGCGAAGCTCGTGGAGAAGGGCGCGGCCGCGACCCTCGTTCTTCGCTCCGTCGCCGGAGACGAGAAAGAGCTTCGGCTTCTCGACATCTACCGCGCCTACCCCGCGAACACCCTGTCGTGGTTCGAGCGCGCCACCATCTACGCGAGCCGCCTCCTCGGCTTCCTCTGGGACGACCCGCGCGAGGCGAACACCGAGGGCGGCATCTTCCCCGCGATCTTCGGCACGGTGATGATGGTCTTCCTCATGACCCTGGTCGTGGTCCCGACCGGAGTGCTGGCCGCGCTCTATCTGCGCGAGTACGCGGCCCAGAGCGTCCTGGTCCGGATCGTCCGCATCGCGGTGAACAACCTCGCGGGCGTCCCTTCCATCGTGTTCGGCGTGTTCGGCCTCGGCTTCTTCGTCTATGCGATCGGCGGCAGCATCGACCGGGCGTTCTTCTCGGAGGCGCTGCCCACGCCCACCTACGGGACGGGCGGCATCCTTTGGGCCTCCCTCACCCTCGCTCTCCTCACCGTGCCCGTGGTGATCGTGGCCTCGGAGGAGGCCCTCGCCGCGGTGCCGCGCTCCATTCGCGAGGCCTCGCTCGCCCTCGGGGCCACGAAGTTCCAGACCATCCTCCGGGTGGTGCTTCCCTCCGCCGCTCCCGGGATCCTCACCGGCCTCATCCTGGCCATGGCGCGCGGGGCGGGCGAGGTTGCCCCGCTCATGCTGACCGGCGTCGTGAAACTGGCTCCGGACCTTCCCCTCGACGGGGTCTTTCCCTTCTTCCATCTCGATCGAAAGTTCATGCATCTCGGCTTTCACATCTACGACGTAGGCTTCCAGAGCCCGAACGTCGAGGCCGCCAAACCCATGGTCTACATGACCACGATCTTCCTGCTCCTCATCGTCGTCCTCCTGAACCTCACCGCCATCATCGTTCGCAACCGCCTGCGCCGGCGGTTCCAGACGTCTGCTTTCTAAGAACCTTGCCACCCACCATGACCGACGAACGCGCGAGTCCGATCCGGATCCAGACCGAAGTCTCCGCAAAGGCGAGCGAGCCTTCGTCCGTGGGAGCCCTTCCCGCGATCGTGGCCGACAAGCTCAACCTGAGCTACGGGACGAATCACGTCCTCCACGACGTCTCGATGGAGATCGAGGAGCGCCGCGTCACCGCCTTCATCGGCCCCTCCGGCTGCGGCAAGTCCACGTTCCTCCGCTGCTTCAACCGGATGAACGACCTCATCGACAACGTCACCATCTCCGGAAAGCTCCAGGTGAAGGGTCTCGACATCAACGCGCCGAGCGTCGATGTCATCGAGGTCCGCCGCCGGGTGGGCATGGTCTTTCAGAAGTCGAACCCGTTTCCGAAGTCGATCTACGAGAACGTGGTCTACGGCCTGCGCATCGCGGGAATCACGGACAAGTCCACCCTCGACGCGGCCTGCGAGAAGAGCCTGCGGGGCGCCGCGCTGTGGGACGAGGTCAAGGATCGCCTCAACGACAGCGCGCTCGGCCTGTCCGGCGGGCAGCAGCAGCGCGTGTGCATCGCGCGGGCCATCGCGGTGGAACCGGAGATCGTCCTCATGGACGAGCCCTGCTCGGCGCTCGATCCCATCGCCACCTTGAAGATCGAAGAGCTGATCTATGCGCTCAAGGACAGCTACACCATCGTGATCGTGACCCACAACCTCCAGCAGGCCGCGCGCGTCTCCGACAAGACCGCTTTCTTCTGGCTGGGCAAGCTCGTGGAGATGGGTCCGACCGCGCAAATGTTCACCAATCCCCGGGAGAAGCTCACCGAGGACTACATCACGGGAAGGTTCGGATAATGGAACGCCACCACTTCGAAGGCGACCTCGAGACCCTCAAGCACCGTCTCCTGCACATGGGGTCGCTCATCGAAGCCCAGACCCACAAGGCCCTGGTTTCACTGATGGAGCGGCGGCCGGACCTCGCGCGCGCCGTCATCGAGGGCGATGCGGCCGTGAATCTCCTCCAGATGGAGGTCGACGACCGCTGCCTGAAGATGCTCGCCCTGCAACAGCCCATGGCCACCGACCTGCGGCTCATCACCTCGGCCATGAAGATGGGCGCGGACCTCGAGCGGATCGGGGACCAGGCCGTGAATATCGCGGAAACCGCGCTGCGGCTCCACGAAGCGCCGCCCCTCCGGCCGGTGATCGACATCGCGGAGATGTCGGAGATCGCCCAGAAGATGACCCGCGACGCCCTCGATGCCTTCGTCCGCCGCGACGCCGCCCTCGCGCGCGACGTCCTCCTGCGCGACGACCGGGTCGATCACCTGAAGGACACGGTGTTCCGGGTCCTCCTCACCCACATGATGGCCGATCCGGGAACCATCGAACGGGCGCTCGGCCTGATCCTGATCAGCCGCAACATCGAACGGATCGCCGACCACGCCACCAACATCGCCGAGGAAGTCATCTTCCTGGTCGAGGCGAAGGACGTCCGGCACCACCACTCCGCCGAGTAGCGCGCCCGGCCGGGGAGACCGCGGGGCTTCCTACCGCGGCTCGTCGGCGTGCCTGGACGACAAGAGCCGGTCCGCGGCGGTCTGGTCGGCGCCGAACACGATGGACGAGCGCCTCTTTCCCTCCGCGAAGTTCACGGTGTTCTTCTGCTCCGGGAAGAGATCCACGAGAATCGCGTTCTTCATGGACGAGCGGTCGAGAGATTCGGTCCACGGGGCCTCCACGTAGACCCAGGCGGTCTCCACGCCGACCTCGACCCCCACGTACTTGAACCGGGTGGTCTGTTTGCCCGCGCTCAGGGAGAACACGGAATCGAGCCAGGGCAGAAACGCGGCCGCGAATTCCTTCGTGTTCTCGACCGCGATGGTCCGCCCCGTCGATTTCCGCAGGGCCGCTTCCAGATCGTCCGGGAAGAAGCGCAGAGAGACTTCGAGCCGGCCCTCCGCGGTGTGCTCGACCACGGCCAGGCTCGCGTAGAACTTATGCGCCCAGGCCGCGGTTCCGAGCCCCGCGGCCAGGACCGCGGCGGTGGTGAGGCGAAAAGCGAAACCCCACGCCGCCATGGCTCTCAGAAGCCTCCGGGCCCCTTCTTCTCGAGCTCCTGCATCGGGTTCTTCTGCTTCTCTTCCTTGAAGAGCTGGAACCGGGATTTCGCGAGCTGGGGCGGCCAGGCGTTGTTCGACAGGTCGGTGTCGGCGATTTCGAGGTGGGGATCGAGGGTGAGACTCTTGATCTCCTTCGAGGTCACGATCATCTTTTCGACGAAGCTCGAGTTGCGGCGCCAGATCTCGGCGGGGATGCGCATTTCCTGCGACGTGCCGTCGGCGTAGTCGATCTTGAGGATGACGGGCATGACCAGGCCGCCCACGTTCCTGAGTCCGATGACGTAGAAGTTCGCGGTGGTGCCGAGAAGCTCCTTCTCCCTCGGCTCGAGTTTCGCGAGGGCGTCGGCGAAGGCCTTCCGATCGGCGGCGGTCACGTCGAGTTCGTCATAGGTGTTGTAGAAGTCCTTCAGTTCCGGCTGGGCGTCCACCTTCTTCGGAAGCGGCGCGTTTCGCTTGGTCGACAGCGATTCGGGCTTCTCCGCGCGCTCCTTCTTCATGAGCGCCTTCTCGATCTCGGGGTTCCTGGTGTCCACGGTGAAAGCCTTGATGCTTTCGATGGCCTGATCGGCGTGGTCGGTCGAATAGAACCAGCCGCGCCAGAACCAGTCGAGGTCCACCCCCGAGGCGTCTTCCATGGTGCGGAAGAAGTCCGCGGGTTCGGGGCGCTTGAACTTCCAGCGGCGCGAGTACTCCTTGAACGCGTAGTCGAACAGTTCGCGGCCGAGGATGGTTTCGCGCAGGATGGTGAGGCCGGTGGCCGGCTTGGTGTACGCGTTCGGCCCGAGCTGCTGCGCCGACTCCGAATTGATCATGATCGGGTCCTGGAAGGCGCTGGTCATGTACTCGACGATGTTCCTCGGCTCGCCGCGGGTCGAGGGATACTCCTTCTCCCACTCGACCTCGGCCAGGATCTGCAAGAACGAGTTGAGGCCCTCGTCCATCCACGTCCACTGGCGCTCGTCGGAGTTCACGATCATGGGGAAGTAGTTGTGTCCCACCTCGTGGATGACCACGGAGATGAGGCCGTACTTCCGCCGCGCGATGTAGGTGCCGTCCTCCTCGGGCCGCGGCCCGTTGAAGCAGATCATGGGGTACTCCATGCCGCCGATGGGGCCGTTGACGGATATGGCGACGGGGTAGGGGTAGGTGAAGCTGTAGCGGGAGTAGACGTTCAGGGTGTGGATGATCGCGGCGGTGGAATACTGCTCCCACAGGGGGTTGCCCTCCTTCGGGTAGTACGACATCGCCATCACCTTGTTGTTGTCCACCGTGTGTCCCTGGGCGTCCCAGATGAATTTGCGCGACGAGGCGAAGGCGAAGTCGCGGACGTTGTCGGCCTTGAAGATCCAGGTCTTCTTCGCGGCGGACTTCTCCTTCTCGTTCGCCTTTGCCTCTTCGGGGGTCACGATGAGGACCGGCTTTTTCGCGGTCGCGGCCTGACTCAAGCGGTCGCGCTGGGCCGCGGTCAGGACCTTCTCCGGGTTCTGGAGCACGCCGGACGCGCCCACGATGTGATCCTCGGGCGCCGTGATCCGGACCAGGTAGTCGCCGAACTCGAGGGTGAACTCGCCGGAGCCGAGGTACTGCTTGTGATGCCATCCGTTCACGTCGGTGTAGGCGGCGAAGCGGGGAAACCACTGGGCGATCTCGAAGATGTCGTTGCCGTCCTTCGGGAACGACTCGAAGCCCGTGCGCATGGAGAGCTTCTTTCCGTCGTTGATGTTGTAGTTCCAGGAAACGTTGAACACGAAGATTCCCTGGGGCGGCATCGGCTGGGGCAGTTCGATCCGCATCATGGTCTTCACGATGGTGTGGGGGAGGGCCGTCCCTTTCGCGTCGGTGACCGCGGTGATGTTGTGGCCGCCCTGGAAGGTCATGGCGGTGAGCAGGCTGTCGAGCGAGTCGTAGGTCATGCGCGGAAGGTTCCGGCCGCCGGGCGCGGGTGTCGCCCCCGGCATGGGCGGCGTGACCCGGAACGGCGGAGCCGTGCGGGTGACGTTCATGTCGGAGTCGGGCCGGAACGCGTTCTGATCGAGCTGGAGCCAGAGGTAGGTGAGGGTGTCCGGGGAATTGTTCTTGTAGGTGATGGTCTCGCGGCCGATGATCCTCCGGTTGACCTCATCGAGCTCCACGTCGATGACGTAGTCCGCCTTCTGCTGCCAGTACCTGCTTCCCGGGGCGCCCGAGGCCGTCCGCTGGTCGTTCGGGGTGGGAAGGATCTCCTCGAGCTGGCGGAACTTGTCGAGGGGATTCGCGAGCTTCGTCTGGGCCCGGGCCTCGGTGGGAGCGAGCGTCGCGACGCTCGCCGAGAGCACGAGCTGGCACACGAGGGAGGGCAGCGTCTTCGTCGTCATCGGGAGGACTCCTTGATCCGGTCTCAGCCGCCCTGAACCGAAGGCGCATTGTAATGATTTCCACCCGTGAAGGCGCTCTCGCGCCGGCGGAGAGGTCCTCCCGTATGATCGAAACCGTGACCCGCCGCACCGCGGCTTCTTCCCTCTTCAGACCCACGAACCATGACTGACAAGGTGATCGGCGTGCTGGGAGGGATGGGCCCCGAGGCCACGATCGCCTTCTATTCCCGCCTCGTGGCTCACACCCCCGCGGGCCGGGACCAGGACCACCTTCGGGTCATCATCGACTCGAACCCCGGGATTCCCGACCGCACCGCCGCCATCCTGGGTCAGGGCGAGTCTCCCGTCCCCACCCTGGCGAAGGGGATCGACGGCCTTCGGGGCGCGGGCGCCGACTTCATCGCCATTCCCTGCGTCTCCGCCCACGCCTTCATCGACCAGTTGAGGCAGGGAGCGCGTCTTCCCATACTGTCCATCCTCGACGTGGTCGCGGAGGCGGTTCGGGAGCATCCCCGGCGAATACAGCGCGTGGGGCTTCTGGGCACCACGGGCACGGTGCGGGCCGGAATGTTCCAGCGCCGTCTCGCCGAGGCCGGCCTCGAGGTGCTCGTCCCCGACGCCGCCGACCAGGCGCGGGTCCAGGCCTCCATCTACGCGGTGAAGGCCGGGGCGCCCGAGGCGGTCCGCCGGCAGCTCACGATCGAGCTGCGCTCCATCGCCATGCGCCTCGTCTCCTCGGGAGCGGAGGCCATCGTGCTCGGCTGCACCGAGATCCCCCTCGTCTTCGGCCAGGCCGATGTGCCCGTGCCCGTCTTCGACTCCCTGTTGTGGCTCGCCTTGGCCGCGGTCCGGGCCGCGGGCCGGGAGCCGATCGGGCTCGAATCCCCGGACCCGGGGAGGAACCCATGACCGCGAAAGCGCACGACACCGGCCTCGACACCGAATTCGAGAGAGGGCTTGGAGCCTTCGACGCCACCATGGTGGTGGTCGGGTCGATGGTGGGGTCGGGGATCTTTCTCGTATCCGCGGAGATGTCCCGCGTGCTCGGAAGCCCCGGCTGGCTCCTCGTCTCCTGGCTCGTGACCGCGGCCCTCACCCTGGCCGCGGCGCTGTCCTACGGCGAACTCGCGGCCATGATGCCGCGGGCGGGCGGGCAGTACGTCTACCTTCGCGAGGCGTTCTCGCCGATCTGGGGATTCCTCTACGGCTGGACCTTGTTCCTGGTCATCCAGTCCGGGACCATCGCAGCCGTCGCCGTGGGCTTCTCGCGCTACCTCGGGGTGTGGGTTCCCTTCGTCTCGGAAGAGCGCTACTTCATCCCGCCCGTGCACCTGACCGAGCG
>DAORUA010000044.1:0-15826 GCA_035432945.1 Vicinamibacteria bacterium
CTCGCCATCAAGGACGCGAAGAGCATCACGAAGATTCCCGTGCTCCCGATCTCGTATGGCGACGCGCAGCCGCTTCTCGCCGCCCTCGGCGGTCCGGTGGCTCCCGTCGAGTGGCGGGGCGCCCTCCCCATCACGTACCACGTGGGCCCCGGGCCGGCGAAGGTCCACCTGAAGCTCGCGTTCAACTGGGATCTCAAGCCCGTGAACAACGTGATCGCGCGCCTGACCGGTTCCGAGCAGCCCGACCAGTGGGTGGTTCGCGGCAACCATCACGACGCCTGGGTCAACGGCGCGGAGGATCCCACGTCGGCCATGGTGGTCCTGCTCGAGGAGGCCCGGGCCATCGGGGAGCTGGTGAAGCAGGGATTCAAGCCGAAGCGCACCCTCGTGTTCGCGGCGTGGGATGGCGAAGAGCCGATGCTGCTCGGATCCACGGAGTGGGCGGAGGCTCATGCCGCGGAGCTGCGCGAGCACGCGGTCGCGTACATCAACACCGACGGCAACGGGCGCGGGTTCCTGGGCATGGGCGGCTCGCACACCCTCGAGCGTTTCATCAACGACGTGGCCGCCGACGTGAAGGATCCCGAGACCGGCCTCTCCGTGAAGGAGCGCCGGCGGCTGCGCGACCTGTCCGCCGCCTCGGCCGACGGCCGCAAGGAACTGCGCGAACGCCGCGACCTTCGCATCGACGCGCTCGGGTCGGGCACCGACTTCACCGCGTTCCTCGATCACGTGGGCGTCCCGTCGATCGACCTCGGCTTCGGAGGCCTGGACGACGGCGGCATCTATCACTCGATCTACGACGACTTCTACTGGTACACGAATTTCTCGGACAAGGACTTCGCTTACGGCAAGGCGCTCGCCCAGACCGTGGGCACGGCGGTGTTGCGCCTCGCGAACGCGGACCTGCTGCCCTTCGAATTCGGCGGCCTCGCCGACACCACCCGGATGTACCTGAAGGAACTCCGGCAGCTCGCGGACGACCAGCGGGGCGCGATCGCCGAGCGCAACCGCCAGATCGAGGAGGGCGTCTTCAAGGCGGTCCAGGATCCCCGCCGCCCCACGGTCGCTCCGTCGCGCGCCGACATCCCCCCGCATCTGAACTTCGCCCCGTTCGAGAACGCCCTCACCGCGCTCACGAAGAGCGCCGAGCGTTACGAGGCCGCGCTCGGAAAGGCCTGGTTCGCGGGCGTGCCGCCCGAGACCCTGCGCGTGCTGAATCGCGCGCTCATCGACAGCGAGCGCCGCCTGACCGATCCCGCGGGGCTCCTGCGCCGGCCGTGGTACAAGCACCTTCTCTACGCGCCGGGCGTGTACACCGGGTACGGGGTCAAGACCGTGCCTGGAGTCCGTGAGGCCATCGAGGCGAAGGCGTGGGCGGAGGCGGATGCCGAGATCGCCCGGGTGGCGAAGGCTCTCATGGCCGAGAGCGCGCACGTTGACGAGCTTGCATCGGTGCTGGAACGCTCGAACGCGCGGATGCCGTAAGCCGAACCGGGTCCTCTGTCATGCTCCGCGCATGAGCAACCCAACCTCTCTTCCTCCCGCCGAAGCCCTCGCCTTTCCCTCCCTGATCGTCCCCACCCCGGGGGGCATCGCGAGCCGCGTCCTCGCGAAGACGACCGGCGGCAACGTGACCCTCTTCGCCTTCGATGCCGGTCAGGGCCTGACCGAGCACACCACTCCCTTCGACGCCCTCGTGATGGTGCTCGAGGGCCACATCGTCCTCACTATCGGCGGGAAGCCCGTGGACGCGGTGCCCGGCACGGTGACGGTGATGCCCGCAAACGTGCCCCACGCCGTGGACGCGAAGGCCGCATCGCGAATGCTGCTGATCATGCTCCGGGACGTGAAACCCGCGTAACCCGATCGCCCGGGGCGGGGACGGACAGGACGGGAACGGGTCGGGCTAAGATTCTTCCATGACACCCATAGAACTCGCGGCCCGCTTCGGCACCGCGCTTGGTCTGGGACTTCTTCTCGGATTCGAGCGGCAGCGGAAGCAGAAGCCCAACGAGGAACAGTTCGCGGGTGCTCGCACCTACGCGCTCATCTCCCTCCTCGGCGCGTCCGCCGCTTATCTCCAGCTCACGCTCCTGCTCCCGTGGGCCCTGCCCGTTGCGTTCCTGGCCGTGGCCGGGCTCACCATCGCCTCCTTCATCCTCAGCTCGCAGAAGGGAGACGTCGGCGCCACCACCGAGATGTCGGCCCTCCTCACCTTCGCCATCGGCGCGCTCTGCGCGGCCGGCGAGGAGGGCCTCGCCACCGCCATCGCGGTGTGCGCCCTGCTCCTCCTGTCCATGAAGGCCTGGTCGATCGAGACCGCGCAGCAAATCGAGACCGCGGATATCGAGGCGGTGCTGAAGTTCTCGATCATCACCGTCATCGTCCTGCCCCTGCTGCCCAACCAGACCTACGGCCCCGAGCCGATGAACGTCCTCAATCCCTACAAGGTCTGGCTGATGGTGGTCCTCATCTCCGGCTTGAACTTCGCGAGCTATGTGTTGGTCAAGGTGCTGGGCGAGGAGCACGGGATTCCCCTGACCGGCATCCTGGGCGGCCTGGTCTCGAGCACCGCGGTGACCCTCGGGTTCTCCCAGCGCTCCCGGCACGAGCCGCAGCTGTCGTCATCGTTCGCCCTGGGCATCCTGATGGCCTGGACGGTGATGTTCTTCCGCGTCCTGATCGCGGTCGCGGTGATCAACGCCGAACTCGCGCGACGACTCGCCCTCGGCGTGGGCATCCTGGGCGCGGTGAGCCTGCTGTCCTGCGCGTTCCTGTTCACGCGCCGCGGCGGAGGAGAGAAGGCGAGCGTCAAGTCGGGCAGCAACCCCTTCGAACTCGGCGAAGCCGTGAAGTTCGGCCTGCTCTTCGGCCTCGTCACCCTGATCGCGAAGGCCGCCGAGGTCTATCTCGGAAGCGCGGGCCTGTATCTGGCGGGGGCGGTGGCCGGGCTCACCGACGTGGACGCGATCTCCCTCTCCATGGCGAACCTCGCCGAGCAGAAGGCCGACCTCGTTGGGGTGGCGGCCCGCACCATTCTCATCGCGGTCATGTCCAACACGGTGGTGAAGACGAGCATGGCCCTGTCCGTGGGCGCGCCCGAACTGAAGAAGACCTTTCTGCCCTTCGCCGCGCTGCTGCTCGTCGCGGGCGCGGGTGCCGTGTTCCTCGTCGGTTAGCGGGCCGGAATCAGTATTTCAGGCGCAGCAGGGTGGGCGGGCCCGAGGCCGCGGGCACCACGATGAAGAGGTTGTCGTAGTCGTTGTCGCCGAGTTCGATGGTCTCGGTGGCGCCGAGGAGCTTGAGGATCCGGGGAACGGAGTTCGAGTGGCCCACGGTCAGGACCACGTCGGTCGGATGCTCCTTCTTCATCCGTTCCACGAGTTCGGCGCTCGCATCCGAATGGACCTGGATGGGCTTGAGGCCCGCCGCCTTCATGAGAGGCGCCGCGGTCAGGGCCGTCCGCTGGTATTGGGTCACGTACACCGCCTTCACCTCCATGGCGGCGAGTGCTTTCGCCAGCGCTTCCGCCCGGGCCGCGCCCTGGGCGGACAGCACCGGATCCGTGGACTGGTCGACCTTCTCCGCGTGCCGCACCACCACGATCGCCTTCTGCGCGAACGCGGGCGCGGCCAGGGCGAAGAGGGCCAGGGCCGCGGGGGCGGCGAGGATCCGGCGCAGCACAAAATGTCTCATGGGTTCTCCTGTCGTCGATGATAGCCCGCAGGCGGGAAGCGCGGACGAGCCTCGGCCGGTTTAGGCTAGGGCCGTGATCACCGAAGGCCCGCTCGGCGTTCCCGCTCCCCCCGTCCCCCTGACCGAGGCGGTGCGCCTCGCGCGCGTGCTCTACGGCCTCGGCTCGGAGAGCGAGGTGCGCGCGGTGGCCCTGCCCGGCGAATACGACTCCAACTTCGAAATCGCGGCGGGGGACAAGGGCCGGTTCGTGCTCAAGGTCATGCACCCGGGCCGCGAGCGTTCTCTCGTGGATCTCCAATGCGCCGCCCTCGAGCACCTCGCCGCCGCTTCCCCGGGATTGACCCTGCCGCGCGTGCGCAAGGCCCGGAGCGGCGAGTCGGTCACGTCCCTCTCGATGGCGGGCGCGGACGAGAAGGCGCGGGTGAACCGCCTCGTCTGGATGCTCTCGTACGTCGACGGTGTCCCGTTCGCCAACGCGCGGCCGCAGAGCGACCGGATGCTCGAGGGCCTGGGCCGCTTCCTCGGCGCCCTGGACCGGGGCCTTGTGGGCTTCGCTCATCCGGCGAGCGAGCGCGACTTCAAGTGGGACCTGTCCCGGGCCGGCTGGATCGAAGGCTCCCTTTCGCGCATCGAGGAGCCCGAGTCCCGCGCCCGGGTCGCGCGCGCCCTTGTCCTCTTCAACGAGCAGGTCGTGCCGGCATTGCCGCACCTTCCGCGATCCGTGATCCACGGGGACGCGAACGATCTCAACGTCCTGGTGGACGCCGCGGACAAGGAACCCCGCGGGGTCGCGAGCGTCATCGACTTCGGCGACATGCACACCGGCGTCACCGTCGCGGAAGCGGCGGTGGGCGCCACCTACGCGATCCTCGGCCGCAAGGACAAGCTTCAGGCCGCCGCGCTCGTGGTGCGCGGATACCACCGGGAGCGTCCTCTCGAGGCGCGTGAGATCCAGGTGCTGTTTCCGCTGATCCTGGCGAGACTCGCGGTCAGCGTCACCAACTCCGCCATCCGCAAGGAGGTCCGGCCCGACGATCCGTACGTCACGGTCAGCGAAGCGGGGGCCTGGGATGCCCTCGAATCCCTCCTGAAGATCCCGCCCGCCCTCGCTCATGCGACCTTCCGGCATGCCTGCGGTCTACCCGTGGTCGAGAAGGCGGCCGAGATCCTGGCCTTCCTCGAAAAGCAGGCCGATGCCCTGGCCCCGGTCCTGGATTTCGACCTTCGCACCGAGCCGAGCCTGGTCTTCGATCTCAGCGTGGGGAGTCCTTTCCTCGGCGCCGACCCGGGTGAAGCGAGCACGCCGCGGCTGACCGAGAGGCTCTTCGGTGAGATGCGCACGGCGTCGGTGAAGGTGGGGGTGGGCCGCTACGACGAGGCGCGCCTTCTCTACGCGTCGCCCCTGTTCGCCGAAGGCGGGGCGCCCACGGACGAACGCCGGACCGTCCACCTCGGCGTCGATCTGTTCGTGGAGCCCCTGACCCGCGTGTATGCGCCCCTCCCCGGCGAAGTCCACATTCTCGTCAACAACCAGGCGCCGCAGGACTATGGCCCCCTGGTGGTGCTCAGGCACCGGACCGACGCGGGGGTTCCCTTCTTCACCCTGTACGGCCACCTGACCGAGGACACCCTCACCCGGCTCAAGGTCGGGCAGAAGGTCGCCGAGTTCGACGAGATCGCGCGCGTGGGCTCGCCGCCGGGAAACGGCGACTGGGCGCCGCACCTCCACTTCCAGGTCGTCCTCGATCTTCTCGGCCTCGATCGCGATTTCCCCGGGGTGTGCCGCGCCTCGGAGCGGGAGATGTGGAAGGCCCTTTCGCCCGATCCCAATCCCATCCTGGGCATCCCGAAGGAGCGCTTCGGCGCCCCGCCCGAGCCCGAGGAGACGACGCTCGAAAAGCGGCGACGCCTGCTTGGCGGCAGCGTCAGGCTGTCCTACGACCGGCCGCTGAAGTTCGTCCGCGGTTTCGGCGCGTACCTGTACGACCAGACCGGCCGCGCGTTCCTCGACATGTACAACAACGTGCCCCTGGTCGGGCACAGCCATCCCAAGGTGGTGCGCGCGGTCCGGGATCAGATCGGCCTGCTGAACACCAACACGCGGTACCTCCACGACAACGTGGTCCGCTACGCCGAGCGGCTCACCGCCCTCATGCCCGAACCGCTGCGCGTGTGCTTCTTCGTGAACTCGGGCAGCGAGGCCAACGATCTCGCCCTGCGCATGGCGAAGACGCACACCGGCTGCCAGGACGTGATCGTCCTCGAGAACGCCTACCACGGCCACACCGCGTCGCTGATCGAGGTGAGTCCCTACAAGTTCCTGGGCCACGGGGGAGGCGGCCAGAGTCCCCTCGTTCACGTGGCGCCCATGCCCGACGACTACCGGGGCCTTTTCCGACGCGACGACCCCGAGGCGGGGGTCAAGTACGGGCGCGCGGTGGGCCAGGTGGTGAGCCGTCTGCGCCGGGCGGGAAGGCGGCCCGCGGCCTTCATCGCCGAGACGCTGCCGAGTGTGGGCGGGCAGATCGTTCCGCCGAAGGGGTACCTTGCCGAGGCGTATGCCCACGTCCGCGAAGGCGGCGGGGTGTGCATCGCCGACGAGGTGCAGGTGGGCTTCGGCCGTCTGGGCACGCACTACTGGGGCTTCGAAATGCAGGGTGTCGTCCCCGACATCGTGGTCCTGGGGAAGCCGGCCGGCAACGGCTTCCCCCTGGGCGTCGTGGTCACCACCGAGGAGATCGCGAAGTCGTTCGACAACGGCATGGAATTCTTCTCGACCTTCGGCGGGAACCCGGTGGCCTGCGCGGCCGGGCTCGCCGTCCTCGACGTGGTGCGGGACGAAGGTCTCCAGCAGCGCGCCCTCGATGCGGGGACGAACCTCATCTCCGTTCTGAGAATGATGATGGAGGAGCACCGCCTCATCGGCGACGTGCGGGGCTCGGGTCTCTTCCTCGGGGTGGAACTGGTGCTCGACCGCGCGACCGGCGAGCCCGCGCGCGCGCAGGCGAAGTACGTGGTCAACCGTCTCCGCGATCTCGGCGTCCTGACCGGCACCGATGGCCCGCAGGAGAGCGTGATCAAGCTGCGCCCGCCCCTGGTCCTGACCGACGAAGACGCGGACCTCTTCCTCTCCGCCTTCGACCAGGTGCTGAGAGAGGATCGCGTCCGGGTCTAGGGGTTGGTAGTGGGGGGCGGGGGTTGCTTCGTGCCCCAAGGGCAGGCTTCGCGCTCGCGGTACCAACGGAATGGCTCCTCGCAATGACGACCCAACAGCCTCCCGCTGCACGGGCTGGGTAGTGTGGCAACGGGACGGACCCGTCCACGACCGTTAACACCCGCCGTCATTGCGAGGCCCCGGTCCCCTTCGCAGCGGGCCGAAGCAATCTCGCAGGGCTCGGTAGTGAAGGCCCGCGGGGCACCACCAGACAGACGCTCACGAAGCTCTGCGCATCCCTTCAGCCGAAGTCAACGGAAGTGGAGGCAGCGTAGATCATCGGATTGGCGTCTATGTAGAGACGCACTACCGCCAGGAACTCCGTTCTTCCTCGATCTGGCGATCAATGTCGTCCTTTGTGCGGGTGCCCGCGGGGAGACTCTCCAGAAATGAAATCAGGTCGTCGAGCGCGGTCCTATCCTTGCGACCGGCCCGGTATCCGCGCACCTCCACACGCTCGATATCGGTAGGTAGCGGCGCATCGAGATGGATGGTTCCGTCCTCTATATGGGCTGGAATGGTGATGGATTCCGACATAGGCGCGTTCCTCAGGCGTCATCCTACCGCCGTTTCACGGCCGAGGCGGCGAGGTCGGTTCCTGCTCCCGCAAGATTGCCTCGGCCCGCTGCGGGACGGATCAGGCCTCGCAATGACGGGTGGGTTGTTGAGATGCGAGGCGAGCGCTCCTCAGTACAACCAGAGCCGCCCGCCTCGACGCAGGGTCCGGCCGCGCTGCCGCGTTCCTCCTCTGAACCCCAGCCACCATCGCTTCTCGGGAGCAAGCGTGTGGAGCCTCGCCCACTCGGCGGGCGAGAAGCGCGCCGAGGGCAGGGAGGCGTCCCGTCCCGCGAGGATCTCGTTCCAGGCTTCGCCCCAGAACGCCGGTCGAATGTGGATGGGATCGAAGCCGTACCAGTCCGGATGGAGGCGCAGGAGTCTCAGGCGGCGCGAGGCCGCGAGCCGGATGAGGCCTGCGTTCACCTCGTCCACTCTCGCGAAGGCCTCGTCGCGCGATAAGCGGCAGGGTGGAAAGAACAAGGAGCGGAAGAAGAGGAACTTCGCGGGGGAGAGGCGCTTGACGCTCTCCAGGGGCAGATCCGTGAGGGTGACGTCGCTCGTGTGGGCGAGCAACCGATCGGCCGCCTCCTCGACCCAGGAGAGGATCTGCGCGGGCGGGAAGCCGTAGAGGATGTCGTTGCCGACATCCATGATGATGGCCCGGGTCGGCACGCGATCGAGGCGGTCGAGTTCGGTCCACAGACCCGATTGAAGAATGCCCGGAAGCGCCCGGCCCGCGATGCTGCTCATCGCTCCGTACGAACGGCCGTAGCCGTTGGCGGCGAGCACCTCGACCGAAGGCCCGAAGGCCCCGCGCGCGGTCGAGATCGCGGTCTGAATCCCCAGGGTCAGGTTGCTGGCGCCAAGCGCCACCACTCGCGTGACCTCGGAAGTCATGAGGTGCACCGGGGGAAGCCCGGCGCGCCTAGTCGCTTTCCGGGAAGCCGGCCTGGCTGCGGTTCTTCCACTTCGCGGCCCAGCCCATCATGGCCTCGGGCGGCATGGCCCGGCCCACGAAGTACCCCTGGGCGGTCTCGCAGTCGCTCGCGCGCACGAACTCCCAGTCGTGCTTGTCCTCGACCCCTTCGGCCACCGTGCTCATCTTGAGCTGCTTGGCGAGGCCGAGGCAGGTGTTGTACATGGTCCGCACCGTCGTATCGGAGGTTCCCCGGTGGACGAAGCTCCGATCGATCTTGAGCTCGCTGAAGGGAATGTCCTGGAGCTGCGACAGGGAGGAGTAGCCGGTTCCGAAGTCGTCGATGGAGAGCTGGAATCTCATCAGGTGCAGGCGGGTGAGGACCTCGAGGGGTGCTCTCAGGTCCTGCATCAGCCGGCTCTCCGTCACCTCGATGGTCACGTCCTTCGGGGAGACGCCGTTTGTCGCCGCCTGTTCGTTCGCGAAGTCGGCGAAGTCCAGGGAAGAGAGGGCGTCGATGGAGACGTTCACCGCCATCTTGGACTGGAGACCCGCGTCGCGCCAGACCGCGAGCTGCGCCATGGCCTTCGAGAAGACGAAGCGGGTGAGCTTGTGGATGAGGCCGGTGCTCTCGGCCACGCCCACGAACTGCTGGGGCACCACCATGCCGTCCTTGGGATGGCGCCAGCGGACGAGGGCCTCGACCCCGGTGAACTCGCCGGTGTTGAGCAGGACCTGGGGCTCGTAGTGGACGCTCAGCTGCTCGCCGTCGATGGCCTGGCGCACCGCGTCCTCGGAGTAGATCTTCTTCCAGGCGATCTCGAAGGTGCCGGAAGCGGGCCGCCATCGCCGGAGCAGGATGGCGAGCTTGTCCTCCTGGACGGGTTTGCTGAGGTGCCCGAGAACCCGGACGTGGTGCGCTTCGGCGAGCTTCTCCACGGTGCGGAGCACCCGTTCGTCCTCGCCGCTGACCAGGATCAGGCGCCCCTCGAACTTGCGATCGACCAGGCGCCTGATGAACTCGAGCCCGTCCATGGCGGGCATGGAAAGGTCGAGGAGGATGAGATCCGGAGCCTCCTTCTCCTCGTCCATCCGGGCGAGCGCGTCGTGGCCGCTCTGCGCGGTGCTGACCGAGGCAAAGCCCAGGTTCGCGAGCATCTGGGCATGGAGCTTGAGCATGAACAGCTCGTCATCGAGCACCAGGATGCGGATTTCAGTGTTTTCGGACATTGGTTATCGCGTTTCGCCCTGCCTGACGCTCCCGGCGGACGGCGCAATGCGACCAGCCCCCGAAGCCCCAATACGGCAAGTGACTTTAAATCAATAACGATCGGCCGGGGAAACTCCGGACCCGGGGGAACCAAGAACCGGACCCGCTCGGACGTCTTCATGGCGATCCCTTGAACCGTGAGGAACCTGGAAATGAAACGCTCGAGCATCCCTTTCGTGCTGGTCGCTGTCCTCGTCGCCGCTTGCGGCCGGCAACCTTCCCGCTCCGCCGGCGCCCCTGCCGAAATCCAGCCAAAGGCGGTCGAGCCGCTCTCGGCTCTCGGATACGTGGCCCATCGGCAGGACCAGGCGGCCTCAGGTCAAACGCCCATGGCCACCCCGGCGGCGATCGCGCCTTCGCCCGTCCCCCGTCTTCCCGCGAGCCTCAAGCTGATCCGGACGGCCGCACTGCAGATCGAGGTTCCGGATTTCCGGGCCGCGGTCGATCAGGCGGGTCGATCTGTCGCGGCCCTCGGTGGTTACGTGAGCGATCGGCAATCCACCGAGGACGGGGCGGGGCGGGAACGCGGCCAGATCACTCTCCGCGTCCCTTCCGAGAAGTTCGACGGCGCCCTGAGCGCGCTCAAGACCCTGGGCCGGGTGAAGAGTGAAGGGGTTCAGACCCAGGACGTCACCCGGGCCTGGGCCGACCTCGAAACGCGCCTCGCGGTGAAGCGGGAAGCCGCGGCCCGGCTGCGGGAGATCCTCAGGCGCCAGACGGGGAAGGTGTCGGAGGTGCTGGAGGTCGAGCGAGAAATCGCGCGCGTGGTCGAGGACATCGAGCATGCCGAGGGCGAGCGCCGCTATCTGGAGCACCAGGTTTCGCTCTCCACCATCACCCTGTCCCTCCACGAGCCGGACGCGCTCGTCAATCCGGGGCTTCTCGATCCCGTGCTCGCCGCCTTGCGCCAATCCCTTCGAATCCTGGGGGAATCGCTCGGATCCCTGATCGAACTCCTGGCCGCCCTCCTGCCCTGGCTCGCCGCCCTGTATCTGGCCTTCCGCGTGGTCGTCTGGCGGCTGCGCCGCCGAGGCTGGACCTCTTCCGGGAAAGGCGGGCCCTGAGGGGCGGCGGCCCTCCGGTCCCGTCGTCGCGGATTTGAAATCGGCGTTCCTTTCGGGTTCGGCGCTGGTGTACGATCCGCACCAACGTATGGAGCAGGCCGAACCCAACCTGAAAGTGACCGACCGGCGCCACTTCACGGCTGATGGCGAATTGAAGTCGGACGCGCCCTCCGCTCCCGAGGATGGGGGCGCCGCCGAGTTCGCGGCCTCCCGGCAGAGCGAAGACGCGCCTCCGGTGAGCTTTTCGTCCTTCATCATTTCACTCGCCACCCAGGCCGCCGACTCCATCGGGGGCGAGCACCGGGATCTCGCCGCGGCCCGGCAGATCATCTCCGCGATCGAGATGCTCAAGGACAAATCCGAGGGGCGGCGCACCGAGGATGAGACCAGGATCATCCAGGCCGTCCTGTTCGATCTCCGGCTGGCTTTCGTCGGCGCGGCGAAGGGGTCCGGCTCTTGACCTCTCTCCTCCTGGCGTCCGTCCTCTCCTCTCTCGTTCTCGCCCAGGCCCCGCCGGCGCCGGCAGCGTCGCCCCAGGCGAGCCCGATGCCGCAGGCGGAGCCATCCGCCCCGCTTCTCACCACGCCCACCGACGATTTCGGTCCCGACCTCAAGGCGTGGCTCGACGCCATCAAGCTGCAGGACCAGGAGTCCGCAAAGAGGGCCCTGGGGAACCTCCAGCGCCGAAGGGCCGAGCGCAATCTCACGAGCGTCGACGATGTCGCGGGGGCCATCGCCGGCCGCGCCGAGGTCCGGGGCAGCGAGGGTTCGGGGGCCGAGGCCGCGGCTGTCCTCGACGCCGCGATCGGTTTCGCCCCGGACGCCGCGGTGTACCGCGTGCAGAAGGCGGCGGCCGAGGGCAAGACGGGCGACGCCTGGAGCGCCCTGGACCTGGCCCTCGCCAGCCCGCTCGAGCAGAGCCGGGTGGAGTCCACCCTGCTTCTGGGTGCTCTCGTGGTCGGCGGCCTGCTCGCCGCCGGTTTCTCTTTCGGGATACTGCTTCGGTACGCCGCCGTCTTCAGCCACGACGTGGCCGAGGGCCTCCCGGGGCCCCTCAAGTCGCTCGCTCTCTTCATGGCCGTGCTCTTCGGCGCCCTGCCCCTCGCGGGCTTCATGGGCTGGGGCTATCTCCCGTTCTGGTGGCTCGCCCTCTTCTTCATCTTCCAGACCCGCGCCGAGAAGGCGGTCTCCACCGTGCTTCTGGTCGCGCTCGCTCTGGCGAGCCTCGCGCTTCCCAAGATCACCCACCAGCGCGCGATCGACGCATCGCCCTCCGCCCGGCCGCTCTACCTCGTGGCCAACGGCGGGACCTCCGTCGAAGGGGAAGCCCTGGTGCGGGAGCGGCTCGCCGCCGATCCCGCCGACACCGAGTGGTCGCTGCTTTCCGCGAGCCTCTCCCGCCGCGCCGGGCGTTTCGACGAGGCCGCCGCGGCTCTGCTGCCGCGCGCGAACGCCGACCCGCGGTTCGCTCACAACGCGGCCGCGCTCGAACTCAACAAGGGCAACTTCGCGGGCGCCCTCCCCGGATTCACCGCGGCGAGCGAGGCTTCGATCTCCGCCCGGGACCGCGCCACCGCCCTCTACAACCTCTCGCTGGTTCAGGTGAACACCCTGGCCTTCGACCAGAGCAAGGAGTCGCGGAAGAAGGGCGACGCTCTCGACGCGGCCGTTCTCGCCCGATTCGACCAGCTGTTTTCGTTCGACCGCGACGGTTCCATGCTCCAGGCCCCTCCGGATATCGTTCCCGCACCCTCCGCCATCCTCCGAGGCGCCATTCCCGCGGCCGGTCTCACCTTCGACAACGCGGTGAGCCGCCTCACCCTGGTGGCGGTGGTGCTCCTTCTCTTCATTCCCGCGATCCTGAAAGTCCGGGGGGCCCAGAGCTTCTCCAAGCAGTGCCCGAAGTGCGGCACCACCTTCTGCTGGCTCTGTCAGACCCGTTCGACCTCACAAGACGTCTGCTCCCAGTGCCACTATCTCTTCGTGGTGAAGCGCGGCATTCCCCCCGCGGCGCGCGCGGCCAAGAACCAGGAAATCACGCGCTACGTCACCATCAAGGCCCTGCTGCACCGGGTCGCCTCGGTGATAGCACCCGGCGCCGGTCACCTGTCGGTCGGCCATTTCACCGTCGGCCTCCCCGTGCTGATCGTGTGGGCGGTCTCCGCGGGCGGTCTGCTCACCGTCTGGTACCTCGCTCCCCTCCTCGTGGCCGGCGCGCCCCTCGGCTCGACGCTGCAGACCGGCTTCGGGGTGGTGGCGGCGCTCACCTACGTGATCGCGCAGGCGGTGAAGCCCAAGGCACAGTTGGTGGCGGCCGCGCCGCGCCGGGTCCGGCCGGAGCAAGAGGCTTAACCGATGGCTCTGGCAGGCACCCTCAAGGACTTCGGTCTTCCCGACATCGTCCAGCTGATCGGCCTTCAGCGGAAGACGGGGACCCTCCACCTCAAGACCCCGGGCGAGTCGGTCAAGGTCATCTTCGAGGGCGGGAACATCGTGGCCGCGGAGTCTTCGATCTCGCGGCCCTCCGACCGCATCGGCAATGCGCTCGTGACCCAGGGCGCCATCACCCAGGAACAGCTCGACCAGGCGCTCGCGGTGCAGAAGCAGACCATGCAGCGGCTCGGGCACGTGCTGATCTCCGAGAAGATCGTCGCCGAGGACTCTCTGCGCAAGGCGGTCGAAGCCCAGCTCTTCCAGGTGGTCTTCCGTCTCTTCCGCTGGCGCGAGGGCGAGTACAACTTCGAGACCCAGGCCACCGTCGACTACGAAAGAACCGGCGCGGTCTCGCTCGGCGCCGACTTCGTGCTGATGGAAGGCATCCGGATGGTGGACGAGTGGCCCATCATCGAACGCCGCATTCCGTCGATGGCGTCCGTCTTCAAGCGGGTGGTCGACGCCAGCCAGGTGCAGGCGAAGGGCGGCCAGGAGGACGGTCTCGAGGGTCTCGACGGCATTCTCTCGGGGGTGGGCGGGTCCGGTGGCGGGGGAGGCAAGCTGGCGCTTTCGGGCGATGAGCTCCTGGTCTTCAACGCGGTCGACGGAAAGAAATCCTGCACCCAGATCGTCGAATCGACTCCGCTCCACGACTTCGCGGTGTGCCGCACCCTGCTCGACCTCATGGACCGAGACGTGGTGGCGCTCACCGACGTCAAGGGCGCGACCGGGAAGGTCAAGGCGGGCGACACCGGCGGCGCGGCGGGCAAGGCGTTCATGGCCGTGGCCCTTCTGGTGGCGCTGTTCGGCGTCTACCGCAACCTCACCTCGCCCTTCGGCGTCTTCGGACTTCCTCCGCTGGTCCAGCCCGCGGTGAACACCGCTCTCGAGACTCGCCTGCGGGAACGGCTCGAAGTCGCGGACGCGCGGGTCCGGGGATTCCGCCTGGCGTATGGCCGGTTGCCCGCCTCCATGGATGAACTGGTCGCGGAAGGGCTCGCCACCCGGGCCTCGGTCGACGGCATCCAGTTGAGCGCTTCGCCCCGGGGCTACCGGGTGGAAATGCCCGGTCCCGACGGCCCGGTGAGAATCGAGAGGTCGTTCTTCGTCGTGGAGGCGCCGCCGCCGCCGCCGCCCTCCCCAACCCCGACGCCGAAGAAGTAAGCCCGCCGTTTGCAGCTGCGCATCGAATCGCTGGTTGATCGCCCCGGCCACGAGAAGCGCCGCGCGGTCGCGCTCGGGAATTTCGACGGCGTCCACCTGGGGCACGCGAGGCTTCTCGGGGCGTGCGTGGAGGCGAGCCGGCGACTGGGCCTCGTTCCCGCCGCGCTGACCTTCGATCCCCATCCCGCGACCGTCGTTTCCGATCGCGGGGCGCCGCCCCGCATCCAGACCGTCCGCTCCCGCCGGCGCCTCCTGAAAGAGGCGGGGATCGAGGATCTGGCCCAGCTTGGGTTCGACTCCGCGGTGGCGAGGCTCTCGCCCAAAGAGTTCGTCGAACAGGCGCTCGTGCGCGGCATGAACGCGGGCTGCGTCGTGGTGGGGCACGGCTTCCGCTTCGGGGCGGCGCGGGCCGGGGATGTTGAAACCCTGCGCGGTCTCGGGCAGGGAAGGTTCGAGACCCTGGAGGTGCCGACCCTCGAAGATTCCCGGGGGCGCGTCAGTTCTTCGCGGATCCGGGAGGCCCTGCTCCGCGGCGACCTCGCCGAGGCCGAGCGGTTTCTCGGCCGACCGTACGAGATCGAAGGACTGGTGGTCCACGGCGACCATCGCGGAAAGGCGATGGGCTTCCCGACCGCGAACGTCGACCTCGAGGGCGTGTCCGCCCTGAAGCGCGGGGTCTACGCGGCGGTCGGCTTCATCGAGGGAGAGGACGCGCCTCGCCCGGCCGCGGTGAATCTCGGGGTTCGCCCGACCTTCGGGGGCGAGTCCGCGCGCCTCGAGGCGCATTTTCCGGGCTTCGACGGCGACCTCTACGGACGAAGCGTTCGCCTGATCTTCCGGTCGCGGCTGCGCGACGAGCGGCGGTTCGACTCGGTCGAGGACCTCAAGGCGCAACTGGCCGCGGACGTGAAGGCGGCCGAACGAGCGGCGGGCCAGTCGGGATAGCCTTAGCATTCAGCAACGACGTTCACGTCCAAGGAAGCCCCCCATTGAAACAGGAACTCACGGTCGAAACCCGGGAAGGCGACAGCGTCGCCATCCTCGTCCCCATCGGATTCATCAACGCGCACACCGTCGAGACCTTCGACCACGCGCTCCGATCCGTGCTGGACCAGGGCCGGTTCGCGGTCGTGATCAACGCGCGTTCCCTCGCCTACGTGGCGAGTGCGGGCCTGGGCGCCCTCGTCGGAACCATCGAGGAGATCCGCGAGAACGGGGGTGACCTGAGGATCTGCGAACTGTCGGACTCGGTGGCCGCGATCTTCGAGATGGTGGGCCTGCCTCATCTCTTCCGGATCTTCAAGACCGAAGAGGAAGCGATCTCGAGCTTCAGGGCGTGAAGCCGGAGGCCTCCGTCCTGCTTCGGCTCGCCGTCCCCAGCGACGCGAAGTATCTCTCCGTGGTGCACGAGCGGGCGCGGGAGATCGCGCAGTCGAATCGCTTCGGCGCGATCGAGAGCGAGCAGTGGGCGCTCGCGGTGGAGGAGTGCGCGGCCAACTCGATCGAAC
>DAORUA010000045.1:0-15808 GCA_035432945.1 Vicinamibacteria bacterium
GATCCGTGCCCCTTTCCGTGCTGGAGGAGCGGATGGCGCAGTTCATCAAGGATGGTGGAGCGGCGCCGGCTTCTTGAGCCGGCCGGCGTCCAGCAGGAGGCCGATAACCAGGAGGACGAGCGGGGTCACCGCCGCGCTGACGCCGAGTTGCGTGCTGAGGATCGGGATGCGCAGCAGCACGATCACGCCTTGCGTGAGCCCGGCGGCGAGGAGCGCCTTCCAGGCCCAGACCTCGCCCCGGCGGTAGGGCCCGAGCACGATGGCCAGGAAGAGGACGCCATACGCCGCTCCGAAGGCGGCGGAGGTGCCGCGGATCCCGCGCAGGGCGGTGGCCACGCGGGGATCGCCGGGGGCGACTTCGGAGACTCTGAGGGGTCCGACGCGATAGTCGTCGTCCGTCCGGTACGCGTGCACGGCCGAAACCAGGCTGAAGAATGTGATCGCGACCCCCAGGATGGCGAGGAGAATCCAGCTTGCCTTCTTCATAGTCGAGAACACTATGACACCACTTCCGGCCCCGCTTTGCGTTAATGTTCCGGGGACGTGAAAAAGGAGATCACAATGAGACAGCGCATTCTGGCCATGGGGTTCGCCGTTCTGGCCGCCGGACTCTGGAGCGGGACGTCGATTCAAGCCGCCTCCCGGTACCACCTCGTCGTGGTGCACGCGAAGGACAACGCCGGGCAGGGCGCCATCACCGTGGACCGGGCCAAGCTTCATCCTTACCTCAGCGCCAGCACCCCGGCCGATTGCTCGACCGGTTATTGCGGCGCCACCTATCCCGCGGGCGCGCGGGTGACCCTCACCGCCACCCCGGCCGCCGGCAGCACGTTCACGGGTTGGGGCGGAGAGTGCTCGGGTACGTCTCCGACGTGCGTGGTCAGGATGAGCCGGAGCAGGGACGTCATAGCGCACTTCGGCAAATAGGCGTCCGCGACGCCTCCTGGTCACTTCGCCCGATCCGAATGGCCCGCGGCGGTGGTCGCGCTGGGCCTGGGGCTGGCCTCGCCCGGTTGCGCCCACAGCCTCAAGGCCGCCAAGTGTCCGATCCGGACGCTGGCCAATCAGGCGGCGCCGCGGGTGGATATCCAGTACCTCGGCTCGGGCGGGTACCTCGTCAGGCGCGGCGCGGATGTGGCGCTCTTCGCGCCGGTCTACAGCAACCCCACCGCGCCCGAGGTCTTCCTGGGGCACGAGTTCCGGACGGAAGCGCGGCTCGTCGATTCCCTGCTTCCCGCGGAGGCGGACCAGGCCCAGGCCATCATCGTCGGGCATTCTCACTACGATCACCTCCTCGACACCCCGTGGATCGCCACCCATCGGGCCACGTCCGCGAGGATCTACGGAAGCTCGACTGCGAAGCACCTGCTGGCGAGAAGCCCGGTGGCGGACCGGATCGACGTGGTGGACAAGGATGCGGACTCGAAGACGTGGGCTCCGATCCCCCGCTCCCGAATGCGGCTGCTCGCCATCCCCTCCGAGCATTCCGATCAGTTTCGTTTCAGCGCCTTCGGGCTGGTGTGGCCCCTTCACGCCTTTCGCGGCGAGCTGACCGAGGATGCCCCCGAGCTGCCCCGAAAGGCGGCGGAGTGGGCGGAGGGCAGGACGTTCGCGTACCTCCTCGACTTTCTCGACGAATCAGGCGGGACGGAGTTCCGCGTGTACTTCCAGGACTCCGGCGCCCGCGTGGGCGTGGGTGCGGGACCCGCGCCGGGAGATCCGGGCTACCGGAAGGTCGATGTGGCCCTGATCTGCGGCAGCGGCGACTTCAAGGGCCTCGATCACCCCGCAGGGATCGTCACGCACCTTCAGCCGCGGCACGTCATCGTCGGCCACTGGGAGGACTTCTTCGTCACCCAGCGGGCGATCTGCAGCGAGAAGAAGGTCCGCGGTCTGTCCAAGGAGGATCCCATGCGGATCGTCGAGGAGGCGAAGAGCGCCCAGACGCGGGCCCGCCTCGCCCCCAGCGTGTTCCTTCCCTGTCCCACCGCCTCCCGCTTTCAGGTGGCGATCGATCCAAGGGCCGATCGAAGCAGGACGAAGAAGGAAACCGTGGCCTACGACTGCACCACGATTCGCTAGGGTCTGGCCCTTCGAGAACCCTCACGGGCTGGTGCTGTTGAGGGCGACGAAGGCGCCGCCGTTCCTTTCGCAGAGGATCCGCATCAGGGTCGCGAAGCGCACGCCCGTGTCCTCCGGATACTGGGGCTGCGAGAAGAGAGTCGGGAAACCGATGGCGTGGATGCGGACCTTCTGCTGGCCCTGCGCGTCGCGGCGGTTCAGCCGGTCCACCTCTTCGAGCACATCGTCGATCGAATCCCCCGTGAACTCGTCGCCGAGCACGTAGAGGCTTATCCTCTTGTCGGCCGACCAGTAGGTCCTGATCGCGGCCTCGATCCCCTCGACCGGCGACGAGTTCGAGAAGGCGTTCCAGCTCGTCAGCCGCTGGCGGATGGCCTGACGCCTCGCGGGCGTATCCGGGATCCATTTGCCCGAGTAAGTCGGGAACATGTAGACGCCCTCGTCGTTCATGATCTGCACCCCCCGGACCTTCGGGTAGGCGTTCAAGACCTCGTCCATCTTCCTGCGCACCGCCGGCCACGCGAAGCGCTGCATGCTGCCCGAGGTGTCTATGATGAAGATCACGTACTCGCTGTCCACGGGAATGCCGCCCACCGGGGCTTCGGGCGGCCGCCGATACGCCTCTTCCTGCTGCTTCTGCAGCCGTTTCATCTCCTCGCTGAGTTCCTGCTGCGCGGCCAGCAGGCGCCCCGCGATGATGTCCTGGACCACGGAGAGCTCTCGGCTCGCCGCGTATTGGCCCTGCACGCGTGAAAGGTCCCCCGAAAGCCGCGCCACTTTGAGACGCTCCTCGGAGACCTGCTGCTCCCGGCCCCGCAGGTCGCGGTTCAACGCCGTGGTCTCGCCGCGAACCGCCGCGAGTTCCTCCTCGAGTCGGGCGAGGAGCGCCTGCATGTCCTGCCGGGCTCTCTCGAGGGCCACGGGCTCGCCCATCTTGTTGAGGACGAAGAGCAGGATGATGGCCCCGAAGCCGCAGCACACCACGTCGAGGAACGAGAGGCTGAACACCTCGAAGGCCCGCCGCTCGCGCCGTCTCATGGCCAGGAACTCGAAGGGGTCATGAGGGAACCGCGGCTCGCCATGGCCAGCTTCCAGAACGCGGTCGCGGCCATGGGGTCCCCCTCCATGGGAAAGAGAATGATGTTGACGGGCACGCCGCGCGGCAACTGCTCGAGCGCCCGGTCGAAGTGTCGCTGGCGTTCCCTCCCGGAGACCGTCTTCCGGGAGGGAGGGCTGTCGCCCTGGGTGGGCAGGCCGTCGGTGAGAAGGATGATGTTGTCCGGCGGAGGGTTCATGGCCTTCGCCGCCGCGAACGCCCGGTGGAGGCTCGTTCCCCCGTCGGGGGCGGTCTGGCCGAGGGCCAGAACCGCCCGATCCACGGTCTTTCCATCCCGGGCGTCGAGCCACACGCCCTCCGTTCCCGGGAGGACCGGCCGCGCGGTGGTGTTGAAGACGTAGAGCTGGTACTGCGACCCCCGCGGCATCTGCGCGGTGAGCCAGTCCACCGCCTTGACGGACTGACGCCACTTGCGCGCCCGCAGCCGCGACGCGGGTGGGAAGAGTCTCCGACGCACCGCGTTGACGATGTCCTCGGCCAGCATGCTGGCCGAGGCGTCGGCGAGGATGAAGATCCGCTTGCCCCCGACCTTGAGACCGGAGAGATACTGGCGGTCGCCGTCGCCCACGAAGGAGCGGACGTTGTCGCCCGGCACCTCCGGGCTGGGCATCCCGCCCGAGAGCCGCTTCGCACCCTCCTCGGCCGAGCGGATGTCCGCTTTCAGCCGGTTGACGCTCTCCCGCTTCGCGATGGTCTGGGCTTCATAGGTCGCGAGCTCGGCCTGCATCTGGGCCAGGGTCTCCAGGATGCGGGTGGACAGGCCCTGGGCCGCGGCGCGCTTCTGCTCGATCTCGCGGAACGAGTTCCTGAGCTCCACCAGGCGGTCCTTCCCTTCGAGCACTTCCTCCCGGCGCTTGTCCACCTCGGCCTGAAGGACTTCGGTCACCTTCTCGTACTGCCGCCCCGAACGCGAGGCGATGATCATGTGAAAGAGGATGAGGGCTCCGAAGCCGCAGCAGATGCAATCCAGGAGCGACAGGCTGAAGATGTTCGTCTCGCGTCTCCTCGCCACGCCGCTAACCCTCGCTCGCGGTGATGAGCCACAGCTCGATGCCCGGGCTTCCCACGCGGATCCGGTCGCCGCGGGCGAGCGCGGCACGGCCGGGCACGCGCTCGCCGTTCAGGAACGTCCCGAAGGTGCTCAGATCCTCGACGAAGGCCGCCCCTCCCGACTCGAAGAGACGGCAGTGCGCGCGGGAGACGCCCGCGACCTCGCCCTCGAGCCGCAGGGCCCGGACCCCCGCGGCGGGCGCGGCGCCCACCACCAGTGGTTCCTCGGTGATGGCCCGGGCGACGGAGCCGAGCAGGACATGGGTGGGGCGCGGCCCGGGCTTCGCGGCCGGGACCGCCGCCGAGGGGAGCGGGAGGATCGCCGCGGCCTTGTCCATGGCGCCCTTCGGTCCGTCGGACCGGGGCAGGCTGGTCACGAAGCGCAGGGCGCCGCTGGGCGAGCGCACAGCGGCGCGCCCGCGCAGCGCCCCCGCGGCGGCGGCCTCCGCCTGGAGGATCACGACCTCGACCCCGCGGATCGCGGCGAGGCGGGCCAGGAGGCCGGGCAAACGAGCCGCGTGCGAAGACACGAGGACGCTCGTGGATTCGCCGTGCCGTTTCAGGAGGCTCACCTGCTGCGACAACTCCGTGGCGAATGCGGCCGTCCACTCCTCCGCCTCCGCCTGCAGGAACTCGATCGCGACTTCGCGCCCGGGGGCGGCGAGCGCGAGCGTCGCCCTTCCCTCCCGCGAAAGCGCGGCGAGCAGGGCGGGAAGCCGATCGAAGAGCTGCTGCTCCGTCCCCGCGTCGTGGAGGGGATCGAACCGCTCGCGGCGGACGAAGGCCTCGGCCGCGCCCCGCATCTGCGCGTCGTGGATCTCGTCCAGTCCAAATCGATCGATCCGGACCACGCGCTCCCGCACCAGCGAGTCGCCCTGGCGGATCTCGGTGGCCACGGCCCGACGCAGTCCGAGGTCGAGGTGAATGAGGCGCTCGCCGGGAAACCCGGCGGAGGCCGCGGCGACGGCTGCGTCCACGAGCCCCCCCACCGGCATGGCGAGGGACTGGGTGATGCCGAGCAGAACACCCATCTGACTCTCGTCGTAGACGCCCGGGAGGGCGAGGATGACTTCGTCGGTCCCGGCTTTCGCTTTGCGCCAGATGCTCTCGAGATGGGCGTGGACGAGATCGGCGGAAGTGAGACCCTGCGGGAAGGGCGGCCCCAGGGGGTCGGCGTCGAGGCGGGCCCAGAAGTCGCTGGCCACGAGCCGCGGGCTCAGGCGGGAGCGCTGGCGCGCCTCCTCGCCGAGGAAGAGCCGCTCGCCCAGGACGAGCGCGCAGCCGGGGCTCGGCCCGAAGACGCCCCCGCCCTCGGCGAGGCCAAGCAGGCCGGAGTCGCCGAGGTCGAGAGAGATCGTGCGCGCCAAGAGTGCTTCCCTCGAGGCCTTCAGGCCTGCAGGTTCGAGACCAGATGCTCGTCCACGTAGCTCTCCGTGTCGAGCACCTGCCGCTCCTGCTTCAACTGCAGCTGGTGGAGGACGAACATGAGCAGAAGGCTCAGCAGGAGGGCGATGAAAGTGGAGTTGAAGGCGACACCCAGGGCCTCGGTGACCCCGGAGATGTCTCCCTGCACGGCGCGGTGGGCCTGGGTGAGCGCGTCGCCGATGCCGCGCACGGTTCCGATGAAGCCGATGGAAGGGATCGCCCAGGCGATGTAGCGGATCATGGCGAGTTCGGAGTCGAGGCGGTCCGACTCCCCCGAGCAGACTTCGCGCGCGTTCGAGGAGGCGTCCTGGATGCTCCGGGTGGCGCGGAACCGGTGGAGGGCGGCGAGGGCGGAGCGGGGCAGGAGGAGCCGCTGCTCCGCCTCGGGCAGGTCCTGGATCTGCCGCGCGTACTCGCGCGCGTCCTCGGGCAGAATCCGGGCCCCGGGAGCGAGCAGGACCAGATTGCGTTCGAGCAGCGCCCGCTCCTGAGAGCTGGCGCGCCACTTCGAGGCCATGATGGCGAGCGCCCAGAGGCACAGGATGAACTCCCACTCCTGCTCCGGATCCTTGATGATCACCCACCAGGAGCGTTGCTGTATGTACTCGGGGTTCGTGCGCATCTGAAGCACCTGTTCCTCGAGAACCACCTGGGCGTTGGGACGAACCACCAGGGTGTACGGGACGTGAACCACCAGGAACGAAAACACCAGGGTCGCCACCTGGAAAACGAAATCGTCTACGTGAAGCTTGCGCATGGACTCTAGATGTCCACCGGGAAGGCGACGGCGTCGTCCGCGGGCACCTTCTCCGACGGGATGAAGTCCTGGATGTCGCCCGCGGGGGCCGCGGGTGAGGCCGACGCGGGGGAAGGGGAGGGGCCCGCGGACGGGGGCGCGGCCTGGTCCCCGGCGGCGGCCATCGCGGTCGCCCCCGCAAGGCCCAGCAGAAACGCCCTGACGAGATTTCTCATTTCCCTTCCTCCCCTGAAGACTCCGCGTAGCGCGCGACGCGGAAGCCCGCGTCCGGCCGCGGGTCTTTACCATAGTCCCGATAGCTCAGGCGCAGTTCGGTCACGGTGGCGTGCATCCATGATGCGCCGCGGAGAACATGGTACTCGCCCTCCAGGGGGCCCGAAGGGTCGCGCACGAGCTGGCCCTCGACCGACGGCGTGATCGTGTAGAAATCGTGCGCCCACTCCGCCACGTTGCCGCCCAGGTTCGACATGCCCAGGGCGTTTGGGGGGAAGGCCTGCACCGGGGCGGTGACCGGGAAGCCGTCGTCGTACCCGTCGAGCACCTGGGCCACCAGCCCGCGCGCCCGCAGGTCGGCGAAGTTCCCCGCCTGGGGAGGCACGGGCAGCGCGGGACCCCACGAGTACTTGAGCGCGTCGCCGCCGCCCGGATAGCGCGCCACTCGCTCCCACTCGGCCTCGGTGGGCAGCCGGTAGCCCGTGCCGAGCGGGACCGCCGCCACGAGCCGGCCCTCCCGCAGCACGTACGCCTTCGGCAGCCCTTCGAGGTCGCTCAGCCAGTTGCAGTAGGCGGCGGCCTTCTGCCAGCTCACCCGCACCACCGGCTGATCGTCGAGGTCCAGGCTCTCGGAGCCGACGCGGCCGGAGGAATGCCCGGCCTCGAAGCGGCGGAACTGCGCGTTCGAGACCTCGCGCGTGGCCACGTAGAACCGCCGCACCAGCTCGACATCGCGGAGCGGCTCGTTCGCCCGGCGGCCCGGCTCGCGCCGTGACGCGCCCATCCTGATCCGGCTTCCCTCGATGAGACGCAGTTCGTGGCCCTCTTTCGATCGGACGACGCGCGGCGTCGCCTGCTCCCGCGCCTGCTCGAGGCTCGTCAGCGCCACATTGACGGTCTGCGGGAAGCCCGGCCTCGGCGTCACCGACTGGCGGATGGCCGCGTAGCCCTCCCGGCGAATTTCGATGGCGTGCGGCACGGCCAGGAGTTGCAGGACCTGATCGGCGCGGCCCTTCGATTCCCCGTCCACCAGCAGCTCCGCGTCGGGCGGGCGGACCGCGAAACGGACTTCTCCGGTGCGGGGGTTGAGACGGAGGGTCTCCTCCCGCCTCTGGCCGGCGCGCAGCTCGACTTGGACCTCGGCATCGTCGTGGCCCTCCCTGGAGGCCCGCACCACGTGTGGCTTGCCCGCTTCGAGGCGCAGCTCCACGGGGGTCTCGCCGCGATCGGCGCCGTCCACCCTGACCCGCGCGCCGGCAGGCTCGCTGCGGAGGACGAGCACGGCCGGAGGTGGCGGCGGCGGCGGCGGCGCGGGCAAAGGTCTCGGACTGGGAAGCGGCGAGAGAGCGGCCACGATCCGTTGCTCGATGCCGCGCCCCTCGATCGCGACCTTCACGCGGAATTCCTCGTACCCCGCGGCCCGGACCGCCACCTCGCGCACCCCGGATTCCGCCTCGAAGGCCTTGAGCGGCGTCGTCCCCACCCGGGCCCCGTCCATCGCGACCTCGGCTCCGCTGAGGTCCCCGGTGTCCACGGTCAGGCGGCCCGGCAGGAGCCGCATCGTCTGAGTCAGGGCCTGTCCCGACTCGCCGCTCACCTCCACCGTCGTCTCGATCGGGCGGTATCCCGACTTGAAGGCGCTGAGTGAATAGCGGCCGGGGAGAGCGAGAAAGCGGGAGCCGACGCGCGGGGCGGGCCAGGCCCCGCGCAGGGAGACGGCCTCGGGCTCGGGCGTGATCGCGACCCCGACCGTGGCCACGCGTGAAAGGAGAACGACGACCACCGCGGAAAAGGCGAGGAGCGCCGTCAGCAGCAGCGAGCGAGCGCTGGCGCTCCAGCGCTCAGCCGGTCTCGGGCGGGCCGCCCGCGGCGTGTAACCGATCGGCTTGATCACCGCTCCGGGCGCGCCCGGGTCATGGAGACGCTGGTCGCGAGGAGGAGGGACGAGCACGATGGGGGGTTCGGTGGGATTCGAATCGGCGAGCGGCTCGACCACCAGATGCACGACGTGCTCCCGCAAGCGCACTTCGACCCGCGTCGACCCGAGGCGGAGGACATCGCCGTCGCGTAACCAGTGGGACGCGGTGAGGCGCGCGCCGTTGCACACGACGGCGCTGCCGGGCGCGGGCTGGACGAAAGCGTCGCCTTCGGCGATCGCGAGCCAGGCCACGGGTCCGGCCGTCTCCGCGACCGGCACCACGGACGCGGGCCCGCCCAGGGGCACGGGGAAGTCCGAGGCGCCGAGAGTCCGCGTCCGGGCTCCCTCCTGAATCACCAGCGAGGTCAAATCGTTTCCTCGCAACGGACGACCACGGTTTGCGTGGGAGAACGAGGAGCGATGGTGAACTGCCGCCTCACATCACGATAGCCCGGCCGCGACCCGACCACGACGTAGGTGCCGGGTCGCAGTTGCAGGGGCCTTCGGGTCAGCATCCCCAGCCGCCCCACGCGGCTCACCGTGAGCTCGGTCTTCCCGTCGGACTCGAGCTCCACGGTTACGGTCGTGCGCGCGTCCACGAGCGCGCGCTCGAGATCGACGATCTGGGCCCTTTGGCGCGGCCCGGGCGACTCGATGGCCCGCGCTCTTTCGAGGAGAACCTCGGCCTCGCGAGCCACGGACTCGGTGGAGAGGCGGGCGGGGTTGCGAAGGTGGAAGTCGAGGGCGGTCTGGAGAGCGGCCTTCGAGGCGGCTCTCTCCTTGCCCTCGATCGCAAAGGCCACGAGCGGATCCACGGCGAGCGCCGCCTCGTACTCGCGGAGCGCGTCGCTCCATTCCTCCCTTTCCTCGTGGGCGCGAGCCGACTCACGATGACGCGTCAGGGCCCGGGCTTCGGCCTCGCGGTCCGGCGTGGGCTCGGCCGGAGGCGCGGTGATCGACACCGCGGCCGGGGCCGAGGGCATCGAGAGCGAGGGGGCCGCGGCCGAAGGCATCGGGACCGGACGAGGGCGGGCAGCCGCTGCGACCGGGGGCTCGTCGGGCGCGGCCGGGGCGACCTCCGCGAGTGGCGGCTCGGCGGGCGGCGGAGGTTCCGGCGAGGGCGCCACCGTGGGAACGACGGCGGCGGCGGCCTGGAGCCCTTCCGGCTTGGCGACGGGCGGCTCCACCCAGCGAGGCAGCCAGAACACGGCCGCAACCGCCGCCGCCCCAAGAGCAAGAAGGAGGTTGATCTGCGCGATGGAGAGGCCCGCGCGCGAACGGGGTCGCGAGGACCCGGGGAGATCCGGCCGCGGTCTGGGCGTGATCAGCCCGCCCTCGACGACGCGAGGAGGAGGCTGGAGGCGCAACCGCGCCGGCGACGCTCGAACTCCGTCGACCGCTGAGGTCGAGGCAACTCCCGACTCGATGGCGTCCAGTCTTTCCTTGACCGCTCGAGCGGAGGCCGGCCGCTCCCGCGGCGATCCCTCGAGCAGCGAGGCCACGAGGGCCACGAGGGCCGAGGGGATCGGGAAGGGCGAGGTCACGGAGGGAGCCAGCGCCCGGGCGTTCTCCCGAGTCGCCTCGGGCGGAAAGGGCGGACGATCCGAGAGCAGTTCGAAGAGGATGACGCCGAGCGCGTAGAGGTCGTCCGACGGCGTCGCCGCCTCCCCGGCCCGTTGCTGCGGACTCATGCTCCCGCGGGAGCCGCCCCCGCGCAGCACCATCCCGCCCTCATCGCCCGCGGCCGCCGCCGCGATGCCGAAGTCCGCGAGGTGAGCCCGCCCCGCTTCATCGAGCAGGACGTTCGAGGCCTTGACGTCGCGGTGCACGACGCCCTCGCCGTGCAGGTACTCGAGCGCTTCGGCCACGTCGCGTCCGAGGCGAACGGCCTCCGCCGGGGGCACCCCGCCCCGCCACCGCGCCTCGCCCCCCCGCAGGTAGCGCGAGAGGACGGCGCTGCCGCGGTCGCCGGTGCGAAAGCCGTACACCGGCACGATCCTCGGATGCGCGAGCCTCGCCCCGAGCCGCGCTTCGCGACGAAGGAGAGCCACGCTCTCGGCCGGCGCGCCCGGCGGCAGCACCTTCGCGACCACCTCCTCGCCCCGCTCGGCGTCGCGCGCGATCCAGACTTCCGCCATGCCGCCGCGGCCGAGCGGCTGCAACAGGGTGAGTCCCGGCACGATCTCGAGCCCGGGTTCGGCGAAACTCATCGCGGCAGCCTGACCCTCAGGGCTGCACGACCTTGGGGCGCGCCGCGGAGATGAGATTGATGTCTTGGGGCAGCGGCGCGTCGGTCTGGGCGAGGTCCTGGAGAAGCTTGCGCCATTGAGCGAACTGGACCTCCACGGAGCCCGAGAGTTGAACCACCTTGCCGTCCACGTCCAGGACGAGCGGCGTGACCTCTCCCTCGAACGAGTCGGCGAGCTCGACGAGGGCCGCCTTGTGGATCCCGCCTTCCTTCCCTTCCGCGAAGCCGCTTTCCACCGCGGCGATCCCGCCGAAG
Source organism: Vicinamibacteria bacterium (assembly GCA_035432945.1). GTDB lineage: Bacteria > Acidobacteriota > Vicinamibacteria > Fen-336 > JAGNNV01 > JAGNNV01. Next base: position 11,066 of record DAORUA010000045.1, read on the forward strand.
ATCATGATGTCCCTTACCCCGGAATTGCCCTGCGGGTCGAGGATGGTGCCCCCGAGGATCGCGGCGCCGCCCAGGATCTTCTTGAGGAGCGACGAGCGATTGATCGAGTCGAGGGCCTTCTGTTCTTCGAAGCTGTAGGCCCGCCAGTCGTCGTAGGGCTTGTCCATGCGCGCGTAGAAATCGGCGTAGTACTCGTTGAGGGTGTCGACGAACATCTGGTCACGGTCTCGAATCGCTCCGAGGCGGGCCATCATCGGATCGTCCGCCGCGGGCAGTCGCTGAACCCGCGCGCGTCCCTTCCCGCTGGTCACGAGGTACGCCGCGTAGGGATCGCTCGCGAGGCCCGCGGCGAAGCGAAGCCGCGCCACGTCGCGCACCTCCACGAGCTGGGCGGGCTTGAGTTTGTCCCGCGCGCGCACGAGATCGTTGGCGATCAGGTTGTAGAGGACCTGGAAAGGGTCGCGGCCGTCCACCGGGCGGTTCTTGGCGTAGGCCGCGATATCCGCGGTCTGCTTGTAGTCGCGGTCCACCCACACCCGCCCGGAGGCATCCTTCGCGGTGACCCGCAGAGCGAGGTCCTTGCCGTTCGATTTCGTGATCGTGCCGGTGACGAGGACCTCGGCCCACGAAGCCCCCCCGGGGGCCACGCGCACCGCGCCCCACTGGCCGGTGGACTGGAGGGTGTTTCGCAGGTGGATCGGGAAGTAGCGCGATTCCGACTTGCGCACCGCGGTTCTGATGCCCTTCCTTTCAAGGACCGACGAGGGAAGGCCCTCGCTCACCCCGGGAGCGAAGAGGTCGATCGCGATGTCGATGAGCCGGTCCTCGGGGATTTCGCCCCTCGCGACCAGCAACTGGCCGTTGTCACCCGCGACGGAAGAGGGCGTGGCCAGGAGCGCCAGGATGGCGGCGGCCACCGCGGCCCCCGGTCTGAAGACTCTCATCTCAAGCGCCTCCCTTGCCGGCGCTCTTCTTGTACTCGCGGTACTCGTCCCAGAGCTTCGCCCGAATCGCGGGGTCCTTCTCCTTCATCGCCGCCTCGCGCAACTGGCGCGCCACCACATCGTCGTTCCTGCCGTCCCCGACATCCTTCGGCGCCGTCGACGAATCGGAGCCCGGCCCCGCCGGTCCCCCCTCGACGGGCGCGGTCACCGGAGCGCCGCCTTCGAGCCGGCCGCCGTCCCTGGACTCGCCGGTGCCGGTGTCACCCTCTTTGCCCTTCCTCGCCTCGGCCTCGGCGCGTCGTTCTGCAGGCGTCCGGTCGTCCTGGTTCTCGGTCGATCCCGCCTTCCCAGCACTCCCCTTGCCTGCGCCCGCATCCGTCGATCCCGTCTTCCCGTCGCCGCCCGCCCCTCCCTCGGTTGATCCCGCTTTTCCGGTTCCCGCCCCGCCCGCGCCTCCGCCGCGCTCCGGCAGCGGGTCCTGGCGCTGCTTCTCTTCGAGGGCCTTCTGCTCCTTGAGGAGCATTCGGTCGAACTCGGCCATCGACGCCTGGAGTTGCCCCTCGACCGCGCTCCGGCGTTCGTCCGGCGTGTTCGCCTGTCCGGCAACGGCCTCCCCGGTCGCGGCGAGCTCGCCCTTCTGGCCCTCTTTCGCGGCCTCGCTCTTCGCGGTCGCCTTCTTTCCGGCTTCGACAGGCTTCTCGCCGGAGCCCTCGCGGGGCGCAGACGCGGAGCCCGGATTGGTCTGGGGCGCGGATGGAGGTGCCGGAGGCCTGGGCATCGCGGGCGCCTTCGTGGCCGAGGACTGGGCGCACCCCACCAGCAAAAGGGCCACGCCCACCATGACTGCGCGCAAGGGTCTCGACACTTCAGGCATTCGCATAGGGATCAACGCTCCGACCCAGCTACAGGCTTTCGAGAATACACCTCCACCCATTCCCGGCCGGCCAGGATCGGCGGGGGCGCGCCCCGCTACAATCGCCGGTGTGGCCGTAGAGCGTTTCCTGCCCGACGTCGATCGCACGCGCCGTGCGGCCGGATGGTTCATGATCGCCGCTTTCGGGGTTCCGCTCCTCTGGCTTGCCTCCGTGGTCGTCGAACTCGGCCGCGCCAACAGCACCGCGGTCGTCCTGTTCCTCGTGCTCTCCTTCATGCTGGCCCTCGGCGCGCGCCTCGCCTTCCGGCCCCAGGAGTACCTGGAGGTCGATCTCGAGAGCCGGACGTTCGCGGTGATCCGCAAAGGAAAGCGAGCCGCCGCGGGCGCTCTCGACGCGCTCGGGCCCCTCGAGGTCCGGATGCGGACCCGCGTGGTGGGGAGCGAAGGAAAGCGGCGGACCATCATCGAGTACGTGGTGCGCGCGGCCGTCCACTCGAATGTCGACCTGTACGTGATGAAGACCCCGGGTAAGGCCCGGCAGAAGATGGAAGGGATCGGCCGGGCCTGGCGCCTTCCCTGCAAGTCGCTGGGCGGCGCGGTCCGACCGCCCGACGCCCTCGACACACCGCTGCACGAGCGGCTGAGGGGCGATAGCGCCGCCCGCAAGGCCGTGCCGCTTTCCCCGGACTGGGGCTTGCGCATCAAACCGGCCCCCATGGGTTACGCGATGGTGTCGACTCATCGCTCCTGGGTGCCCCTTCAGATGGGCCTGCTCTTCCTCGTGCTGGGACTGGTCGTTCTCGGCGGCTCGTTCCACTACGGAGTGTGGGATGAAGCCAATAACGGCGACCCCTTCGCGCAGGTCTTCGCGGCCCTGGTTTCGGTGATGATGCTCGGCATGGTGGGGACGGCCGCGGCCGGCGCGCGCAACACGTTCTTCCCGGGCACCGTCCACATCGACGATCGGGGCGTCACCTACCGCGGGCGGAGAATGCGGTTCAAGCACATCGAGGAAGTGACGGCGGGCGCGCCCATCGAGATCGTGGGCGACGGCCGGATCCTCAAGCTCGCCGAGACCTTCTGCCCGCCCGCCGCCACCGCCGCCGTGGTTCACGAACTGCAGCGCCTCATCGTCGAAGTGGCGTCCTCTCATGAATCCTGACCTCTTGAACCCCTGGAGATACTCTTGACCCCACTCTTTCTCTCCCTCCTCCTCGCCGCATCGCCGGCCGACACCCCTCGGCCCGCCGAGACCCACGCGCGCGCCAACCAGGCCGCCCTCGTGCGCGAACTGGTCGATGCCCTTTCGATCCCCAACGTCGCCGCGGACAAACCCAACATCCGGCGCAAGGCGGAGTTCCTGCGCGGAAGGCTCGACGCGCGCGGCTTCACCACCGAGATCCTCGAGACCATCGGCAATCCCCTGGTCTTCGCCGAGCTGAAGGCGGCGGGAGCGACCCGCACCCTGCTCCTCTACGCCCACTACGACGGCCAGCCCGTGGACCCGAAGGGCTGGAAGCAGGAGAGCCCCTTCAAGCCGATCCTGAGGAACGGCAAGATGGATGAGGGCGCCACCGAGGTCCCGGGACTGGGGACGCTCGCGAAGCACGAGGACGACTGGCGCATCTACGCGCGCTCGGCTTCGGACGACACCTCCCCCATCATCGCCATCCTGGCCGCCATCGACGCCATGAAGGCCGCGAAGACTCTCCCCACCTGGAACCTGAAGGTCATTCTCGACGGCGAGGAGGAAGCGGGTTCCCCCAGCCTCGTGCCCGCGATCTCGACCCATCGGGCGAAGCTCTCCGCCGACCTCATGCTGATCCTCGACGGCCCGATCCACCCTACCTTGCGCCCGACCCTGGTATTCGGCGCGCGCGGCAACCTCACGGCGGAGGTCACGGTCTACGGGCCGAAGATGGGACTGCATTCCGGACACTACGGGAACTGGGTGCCGAACCCGGGAATGCGCCTCGCCCAGCTCCTCGCCTCGATGAAGGGCGAGGACGGACGGGTGAAGATCGCCGGCTACTACGACGGCATCACCCTCTCCGCCGAGGATCGCAAGGCCCTCGCTTCCGTGCCCGACGACGAGGCCGGCCTCATCAAGCTCTTCTCCATCGGCTCGGTCGACAAGGTGGGCGCGTCTCTCCAGGAGGCTTTGCAGTATCCATCGCTCAACGTGCGCGGGTTGTCGAGTTCGTATGTGGGAGCACTCGCCCGCACCATCATCCCCGACTCCGCCACCGCGGCCATCGACCTGCGCCTGGTGAAGGAGACGAAGGGCGCGGATATCCAGGCGAAGTTCCTCAAGCACGTCGAGTCGCAGGGTTTCTTCGTGGTCCAGGGCCGCGACGCCACCCACGAGGAGCGGACCTCCCATCCGAAGACCGCGCGCATCGACTTCCGCGGGGAGACAAACGCCTACCGCACCGATCCCGCCGACCCGATGGCGGTGAAGCTCACGAAGGCCCTGAAGGACGCCTATGGCGTCGACCCGGTGCGCATCCGGACCAGCGGAGGCACCGTGCCCATAGCACCCTTCATCGACGCTCTCGGCTTCCCCGCGGTCTCCGTTCCCACCGTGAACTTCGACAACAACCAGCACGGGGAGAACGAGAACCTGCGGCTCGGGCACTTCTTCCGCTCCGTGGGCATCCTCGCGGCCGCGATGCGACTCGAGCCGTAAGCGGCGCCGCCCTCATGAGCGACAACCAGGCCGCGAACCGCAACCTGCTCTTCGGCCTGCTGGCTCTTCAGAATGGGCTGATCACCCAGGCCCAGCTCGTCGCCGCCTTCCAGGCCTGGACGCGCGACAAGACCCGGCCGCTCGCCGAGCACTTCGCGGACAACGCGCTCGAACCCGCGGCCCGGGCCGCGGTCGAGGCCATGGTCGCGCTGCATCTCGAGAAGCACGACCGCGAC
>DAORUA010000046.1:0-2073 GCA_035432945.1 Vicinamibacteria bacterium
CTCCGTCCAGTTGTTGTAGGCGAAGGCGACGTTCGCCGCCCACTTGCTGGACATGCGCTTCTTCATGGTCAGCTCGAAGCCGCTGTACTTGCGCGTGTAGCCCGTGTAGTTGGTCGTGTAGGTGCCGCTTCCGCCCGCGGCCACCAGGGCCGAGGGAGCGGTGTAGCGCTGGACCGTGTAACCACGGGCCGAGAGGTCCGTTCCCCGGATGTACTGGTTGGGCTGAATGATCGAGCAGGACGATCCGACCGCGCAGGGCGCGGCGAGGAGCGGTGTGTACTGGAGGTCCTTCGTGCTTCGGTACGTATAGGCGGCGCCGACCGAGAAGTTGGCCGCGAGCTCATGATCGATGCCGGCCACGATCTCGTTGTCGCGCTGGTTCTTCAGATCGGGATCGATGCGGTTCGGCGCAATCCCCGCCCGGTTGTCCGGATCGATGTTGTAGGTGTAGAGCACGCCGCCCTTGATGTCGACCTCGTTGGGGGTGACCACGCGGTCGTTGTTGAAGTCGTTCCAGCCGTAAGCCACGAACCCGTACGGGACCGCCGCACCATTCACGAGGCCATAGCTCAACTGGGCTGCGTAGTTCGCGTAGGAACCGCGGAGCACGGTCTTGCGGCTCTCGGTGAGCGCGTAGGAGAAGCCCACGCGAGGCGAGAAGTTCTTGAAGTCGACCAGCGGCGAGTCGTTGCCGGCATAGTTGACCGCGGGAACTTCGGTCGGGAAGGACTTGTTCGCCGGGATGGTGGTGGCCAGGTTCTTCGCGTTCTGGCCATCGAAGCGAACGCCCAGGTTCACAGTCAACCGGTCCTTGGTGAGGACGTCGCCGATGTAGGCGGACGAATACCGGCCCTCGTTATTGGGCGCTGCGTCACGAAGGACCCAGGCGGAATACGGCCCGCCCGAGACCACGCCGCCCAGCTGGTTGCCGTTGTAGTGGGTGGTGTCGTTGGTGGTGGCGATGCGATAGCCGAAGCCGAACTTCAACTGGTTGTTGCCGCCGAGGCCTTGGAAGAAGTAGCTGCCGTCGACGTTGATGGTCTTCTGCGGACGCCGGCCGGTGTAGGTCAGATAGGAACCGGTCGCCTTGGCGTTGTCGAAGTCGAGGGTGAAGCCCTGGGTGTCGCCGCCGTGGGCCGCGAGCTGGAAGCCGGTGTCGTAGGACGCGGCCTTCGCGGACACGAAGAAATTCGCGGAGAAGGTGTGGTTGATCTCCAGCTTGAGGAGGCCGGGGGGATAGCCGCCGTCGATGTGGGCTTCGCCCTGATCCCACAGGAAGCTCTCCGCCTCGTCCGCGAAGAAGCCGACCGCGCGGCCGAACTTCTGCTTCTTGCCGATGAAGTAGTACGCGGACACCATGGTGTTGGCGCTCGCCTGCCAGTTCAACTTGGCGTTGTAGGAGGGAAGCAGGGTCGCGTCCTTGGTGCCATTCAGGCGGCAGAGCTTGATGTCCTGCTTGCCGTAGGTGGCGTAGAACCAGAGCTTGTCCTTGATGATCGGACCACCGAGGTCGAAGCCGTAATCCTTGATCCGGTAGATGTGGTCGGCCTTGTCACGGGAGCTGCCCGATTCGGGCGCGCAGTAGTCCTGGCCGCCGGCCAGGCGGTTCGCGGTGCCGCCCTTGTTGATGTCGGCGAGAAGCTCGGGCGAGATGTTCGACGAACTCCACTTGTCGTCGGTGGCGATGTAGCGGCCGCCCCCGTGGAACGTGTTGGTGCCGCGCTTGGTCACGAAACCGAGGCCGAAGCCGCCGGTCTGCATGGTGAGGTCGCCGCCGCCGGTGGAGACGTTGATCTCCTGGAAGGCGTCGAAGTCGAAGTAGGTCGGGGAGGCGCCGGTGGCGGCCATGTCGGTGATGACCAGGCCGTCGAGGTTCCACACCACCTGGCCGGTGGTTGAACCCTTGCCCGCGATGGACGCCTGCTGGCCGTTCTCATTGCCGGCGATGTTCACGCGGTCGATCATGGCGCCCGGAACGTTGCGCATGATGCCCCAGGGGTCGCGGGAGTTCGGAACGTCCTTGAGCTGCTCGTTGCTGATGGTGGTGCCGGTCCCGCGCTTGGTCACGTCGAC
>DAORUA010000046.1:2173-3920 GCA_035432945.1 Vicinamibacteria bacterium
GCGCCTGACGCGTCCGTGACAACGCCAAGGACGTTACCCGTAGCCGTCTGGGCAAAGGCTCCGGTGCTCGCCATCAGTAGGATGGCAAGGCCCAGAGAGAACAGTTTCTTCATTCGAACTCCTCCAAGAGTTGATGTTTCTTGTTGGACACACAGTCCAACGGTTGCGAGCGTATGGAGCAAGGGAGATACCAATTGCGAACTGTGGGTTCAAATTTGCGCATAACACGATCAAGAAAATGAAGTTGCACAGATCGCAGCTCGCTCCCGACGGCCTGAATTCAGACCCCGGATCTTCAAACAATCCAACCAGTGAATACGGTTGATTGGATCTTTGGAGGGAAGTCCCTCAGCTAGCCGGGGTGTCGGGCGAGCCAGGCCTTCACGCGGGCGATGTCCCGGCCTTCCAGGGCCACCGGCGCCATTCGAACGTACGACTCGAAGTACCCTCGGGCTTCGGCGGTTCTTCCCGCGGCATCGAGCGTGGTCCCCAGGTTGAACAGGGTCTGGTAGTCGGCGTCGTTGATCGCAACCGCCCGCTTCCAACGCTCGATGGCCTCCGCAGGCCGGCCTTCCTGGGCCGCCATCACCCCCAGCGTGTTCTCGGCCTTGGCGATCTTCGAGTCGAGTTCCAGGGCATGCTCCAGCGCGGCCCGCGCGGCCTCGCGGTTTCCGGCCATCAGTTCGAGAACCCCCAGGTTCGCGGAGGCGAGGCCATTCGAGGGATCGAGTTCCCGAGCGGCCAGGAATACGTCGCGGGCGCCCTGGACCTGGCCGAGCGCGGATCGGGCGAGGCCGAGCGCGGTCAGAACGTCGAAGTCGACCGCGCCCACCTGCACATAGGGCTCGAGGACCTTGAGAGCCTCCGCGGGACGACCCATCTCCGTGAGGTAGGCGCCGAGGAGAGCCACCGCCTCCGCGTCGAGGGGCTTGAGCTCCACCGCGTGCCGCGCCGCCGCGACCGCGGCCGGGAGATTGCCGCGAGAGCGTTCCAGGTAGGCGAGCTGCAGATTGGCTCCCGCCATGTCCGGCCGCTCGGAGAGATTCTTCTTGACCAGGTCGATGGCTTCGTTCAAGTGCACGCCGCCGCGATTGAAGAGAGTGACCACCTGCCGGTTGCGCTCGTCGATCTCGATGAGGTTCTTCGGGTCGTCTTCCCTGGTGTACTGATCCTTGGCCGGGGCCGCCGTTCCCGCGGCCACATATCCGAGCGCCCTCAGCTTCTCGAGTGCGGCCGCGTCCTCCTTCCCGCGCTTCGATCCGCGGTCCTTCGCCCGCTCCGCGGAAAGTCCGGCCTTGAGACGGTCGAGGATCTGCGGTTCGCCGGCCACGATGTTCTTGAGTTCCTTCGGGTCCGCCTTCAGGTCGTAGAGCTCGGGAAGGGGAAGATCGATGTATTTGAACTGCCCGTCGAAGAAGCCTCGAAGGGGCGCCCACCCCTGGTTCAGAGAGGCCGACAGCGACTCGAAATAGGAGGTCGTGGCCGTCCCGTCGCCCTCCGCGGCGAGAGGCAGGAGACTTCGCCCCGGAAGCTCGGGCGCCTTGGGCTGGGCGAGCGCGTCGAGCACGGTGGGAACGAGGTCGATATGCCGGACCGGGGTCTTGATGACCCCGGAACGAAGAATGGGAGACCAGAGGATGAGAGGCACGCGCAGGGTCGACTCGTAGGCGAAGATCCCATGCGTCGACTCCTGGTGCTCGCCGAGCGACTCCCCGTGATCGGAAGTGAAGATCACGAGCAGGTTGTC
>DAORUA010000046.1:4020-5901 GCA_035432945.1 Vicinamibacteria bacterium
GACTCGATCCCGGTGGTGCGGTCGTCATAGAGGTCGAAGCCGCGGTCGAGGCCGAACCTCGAGTCGAGAACGAAAGCGCTCACGAACGCCGCGGTCTTGAAGCCGAGCGCCTTGAGCCGGGTGGCGAGGGTGGGCATCTCGGCGGGAAACCGGAAGCCGGTGTTGTCGTGAGCGCCGTGGATCAGCGGAAGCTGGCCGGAGAGGATGTTCGCGTGCGACGGGAAGGTCACCACGTTGTGGGCGTGGGCGGTCTCGAACCGGACTCCCTCGCGCGCCAGCCGGTCGATCCAGGGCGTTTCGGCCTGGCCCCCGTAGATGCCGAGGGCATCGGCCCGCAGAGTGTCGATGGTGATGAGCAGGACCGAGAGTTTCGGATCCCGCTTCACGGCGCGGGACTGGGCACGGTAGAGCGCGAGGCCCCCGAGGGCCAGGACCGCGAGCAGGACGAAGGCAGCGCGGGTCGGGCCGCGCCTCGGCTCTTTCGGCGGGCTGGCCGCCTCTCTCTCGTCTCTGGTCTTCTTTCTGGCCACGCGGCTTCCGATTCTATGTTCGCGTCCAGGTTCGCGATGCGCTTCTCGCAAGCGGGCCTGGTGTGTTCCGATCCAGGCATGTTCCGCGTGCCCCTCGCCGCCCTCACCGCGCTGGGCATGACGCTTTCGCCGGCGACGCCGCCTCATTCGGACCAGAAACCGCCTCTCGTTTTCGGCACCGACGTGGCCCTGGTCCAGGTTCCGGTCTTCGTCTCGGGCCGCGGAGGGGCCGCGGTCCCGGGCCTCACCCCAAAGGATTTCGTCGTCGAACAGGACGGTCGACCGGTGGAGATCGTTTCATTCCGCTACATCGACACCACCGCCCAGGAGAGCCAGGACGAGATCAAGGAGTCGTCCGCGGCGCGGCGGCGGTTCGTGCTCCTCTTCGATAAATCGTTCACCGACCCCGCGGGACTCTCCCGGGCTCAGAAGGCCGCGAAGGAGTTCGTCCTCGGAAGCCTCGCCGAGTCCGACCTCGCCGCGGTCGCCACCTTCGACTTCCTGCGCGGCCTCCGGCTCATCGCGAACTTCACCGAGGACCGGCGCGTACTGGAGCACGCGATCCACACCCTCGGCACCGCGAACCTCACGAAGATCTCCGATCCGCTCGCGATCGCCGCCGACTTCCAGGCCACCGACCTGGTGCGAGAGAGGACGAACGACTCGTCGGAAACACCGCAGGAGGTCCTGACCGGCGTGCTCTCCGTCCTGGTCCGCCAGATGCAGGGAGCGGAGGAGCAGTCCTACAAGAATCGAGTGCGGGTTCTGCTCGACGGACTCAAGGAACTGGGCCTCTCGCTCCGGCGGATCCCGGGCCGGAAACAGATCCTGTATTTCTCGACCGGTTTCAACTCGACTCTGCTGGCCGGTCAGGACGTGACCGAGCAGAGACGCATGAGCGAGGCGATCGTGTCGGGCCGGATCTGGGAAGTCGACAGCACGCTTCGTTTCGGCGATGCGTCGTTCCGGGGGGAGGTGGACGAGGCGCTCGTTTCGCTCACCCGCTCGGACAGCGTGGTTCACGCGATCGATCTCTCCGGACTCGGAAAGGCCGAGGCCTACGCCCAGCTTCCGCCCGAGGCCCAGCCCTCGCGCGACGCCTCAGGTCGGGAGTCCCTCGCTCTCATCGCCGCACAGACCGGCGGCCGGTTCTTCAAGGATGCCAACGACCTCGGGCCGGTTCTGCGGGAAATGGCGGACCTGACCAGCCGCTACTACGTGCTCGGCGTCCAGCCTCGCGAGTCCAGGCCGGACGGGAGCTTCCGCAAGCTGCGGGTGCGGGTCAAGCCGAAGGGTCTGCGCCTCTCCCATCGCCCCGGGTTTTTCGAGCGTTCGGGAGCGGTCGAGCGCC
>DAORUA010000046.1:6001-15807 GCA_035432945.1 Vicinamibacteria bacterium
CGGGGCGAAGCTGGTCTGCCTCTGAAGATCGACATCGGAAGCGGGCCGTTCCTGCCCCGGGCCGACGTGAGCGTGCGGCCCGGCCGGAAGGAGCGCCTGGTTCTCGTGGCCTATGACCCGGAGACCGCGCGTGACCCCGCGGTCGACGTCGATATCCGGTCCGTGCTCTCGGACCATGCCGGAAAGCGATACCCGCCGGGAGCGATCCTGGTGGAGCGGGTCCTCCACGACGCGGACGGGCGCCGGTCTTACGTGCTCGGGTTCACGCCGGAGAACATTCCGCCCGGCGACTACACCCTGCGGATCCAGCTGGGCGAAGCGGGCTCGGTGCTGCGGTCGTACACCCGATTGAAGGTCCTTCCGGGAGAAGCGGCGGACGCGCGATAGGCCCCTCTTCCCGTTCGTTGAACGTCGACAGTCCTACTGCGTTCAAACACTTGACGAGAAGGGAAACGTGGCATAGGGTTCCTTCAACCTATTTCTGCGCCGTCAATCCGGCGCTTGTCCTCAACCCTCGGAGGAAGAAAGTGAACCCAATGTCACTCAAGAAACTGGCGGCCTTCGCGGCGGCCCTTGTCTTACTCGCTGGATTTGCGCAAGCGCAGACCACCGGTGAAATCTACGGGAAGGTGACCGACAAGTCCGGCGCCATCGTACCCGGGGTCACCGTCACCCTCAGCGGTCCAACCCTGCTTCAGCCGCAGGTCGCGGCCACCAGCAGCACCGGCACGTATCGCTTCCCCGGCGTCCCCATCGGCACCTACACCGTGAAGTTCGAGCTCGCGGGTTTCGCGAGCATCGCGCGCCCGGGCGTGACCGTGACCATCGGTCAGAACGCCCAGATCAACGGCACCCTGGAAGTCTCATCTCAGCAGGAAGTCATCGAGGTCACCGCGGAAGCCCCCCTCATCGACCTGCGCAGCAACGTGCGGGCCACCGCCTTCACGCAGGAAGCGCTGCAGAACATCCCCTCCGCGCGCGACCCCTGGGTCATCATGCAGCAGTCGGCCGGCATCGCCATGGACCGCGAGAACGTAGGCGGCAACATGTCCGGCCAGCAGTCCGGCTTCACGGCCCGCGGCGCCGCGAGCGGCCAGGTGAAGTGGAACCTCGACGGCGTCGACATCACCGACATGAACGCCCTCGCTTCGCCCGTCTACTACGACTTCGACGCGTTCCAGGAAATGCAGATGAGCACGGGCGGCGCCGACGTCACCATGCAGACCCCCGGCGTGGGCGTGAACCTCGTGACCAAGGGCGGCACCGACAAGTTCCGCGGTTCCGGCCGCTTCTACATCACGGACGACAGCGTCGAATCGGTCAACGTCTCGGACGATCTGCGCAAGCAGGGAGCGACGTCCGGAAACCCGATCCAGAACATCAAGGACTACGGCGCGGAGATGGGCGGCCCCATCGTCAAGGGCAAGCTGTGGGCCTGGGGCAGCTACGGCACCCAGGACATCAAGGTCGGGGTCAACGGGTTCTACCTCCGCACTCCCGAATGCGCCGCGGTCAAGGCCGCGCCCCTCAACTTCGACATCAAGGAAGTCTGGGCCTGCCTGAGCACCGACCTCACCACCCTGAACACCTATAACGTCAAGGTGAACTACCAGATGACGAAGAAGGACCACATCTCGATCTTCTTCAACGGCGCCGAGAAAGTGCGCAACGCCCGCGACGCGAGCGACCTGCGGCCGGAAGAGACCACCTATCGCCAGAAGGCCGTCACCGACCCTGCGCTTGGTTCCAGCCTCTGGAAGACGGGGATCCCGAAGACCTACAAGGCGTCGCTGCGCCACATCTTCTCCGACCGCTTCGCCATGGAGCTGCAGTACGCGCACGTGGGCAACAACTTCGTGCTCGATTTCCACGAGGACGCGCTCAAGGACGTGCAGCCGATGCAGGAAGTCAATACCGGACTCTGGGGGCGTTCGTTCCAGGCCAGCAGCTTCGTCCGACCGACCGACACCTTCGACCTGACCGGAACCCGGAGCTCGTCGGGCTTCCTTGGTGGTGACCACGCGCTCAAGTTCGGGGCGCGCTACCGGACCGACCAGGCGGTGACTTTGAACCACCGCGGGGGCAACGTCGAGGCGCGTTTCCGCAGCCCGGGCAACAACTTCACCACCGCGTCCGAGGCCAACATGTACCGCGACCAGTACACGGACTACAGCCTCGCCTCCACCTCCTTCTACCTCCAGGACACGTTCACCAAGAACAAGTTCACGATCATGGCGGGTCTGCGGTACGACCGTCAGTGGGACAAAGCCAACGCTTCGTCGGTTCCCGCTCATCCGTTCTTCGGCAAGGCCACGCTGACGGGGGCGATCTTCAACCATCTCCCCGCCATCGCCTTCCCCGGCGCGGATCCGGGCGTGACGTTCAGCGACCTGGCTCCCCGCCTGGGCATCAACTGGGACATGAACGGCGACGGCAAGAACGTGTTCAAGATCAACCTGGCCCGCTACGTCAACCAGCTCGGCAGCGGTGGTCTGGCCGGGACCCTGAATCCCATCGGTGCGTCGTTCATTCGCTTCCCCTGGACCGACCTGAACGGCGACAAGTTCGTCACCGCGAACGAGATCAACATCAGCGGGACACCTCTGAGTTTCGGCGGCAACTACAACCCCGCCACCCCTTCAGCGCTCACCTCCTCGGGGAAGGTCGACCCGAACCTCACCGAGGCGAAGACCAACGAAATCATCCTGGCCTTCGACAAGCAGATCGGCAACTCGTTCGCCTTCGGCATCTCGGGGATCTACCGGAAGTACAACAACTTCCGCTGGAACGACAGGCTCAACTGGACGGACGCCAACTACGTGCCGGTTTCCTTCACCCCGGCGCCGAGCACGTGTCCCGCGGCTCAGAACGCGCAGTGCGAGACGATCACCTACTACCAGCCGACCACACCCACCCCGGCCCCGTACCTCCTCACCGTGCAGCCGGGCTTCAACCGCGAGTACAAGGGCCTCGAACTCACCATGCGAAAGCGGGCGTCCAATGGCCTGACCATCAGCGGCAGCCTCACCCTCCAGGACACCCCGGAGTTCTACCCGCAGGGTTCTTACGAGGATCCGACCAACATCGAGAACCTCGACGGCGCGCAGTACGCGCCGTTGAGCGGGGGCAGCGGCATCGACAACATCTACACCAACGCCACCTGGCTGGCCCGGGTCACCGCCGCGTACGTCGTGCCCTGGCAGCAGATCGGCCTTTCGATCTTCTGGAACGGCCGCAGCGGCTACGCGACGCCCTACGGCATCCAGACCCCGAGCCGCGCGAACGGCGCCGGCGTCGCCACCGTGTTCCTCAATCCGCTCGGTGATGATCGCCTGCCCACCTACCACAACCTGGACTTCCGCCTCGACAAGAGCGTAAAGATCATGAAGACCTCCAAGGTGACGTTCAGCGCCGAGGTCTTCAACGTGTTCAACACCGACATCGTGCAGTCGCGGCGCCGCATTCAGAACGCTTCGAACGCGAACCTGATCAGCTCCCTGGTGGCGCCCCGGGTCATGCGTTTCGGCGCGCGCCTGACCTGGTAGTTCGTCCGCCGTCGTAAGCCGCAAACGGGCGGGATTCCGAAAGGGTCCCGCCCTTTTTTCGTCCGGCCGTGGAACGCAGGCCCAACCGGGGCCTGTCCCTATACTGCTCGCATGGCTCAATATGGACGGCAGGATCCTCTCGAACCCCTGTGGGAGGCGGTCGCGGAGACCGGGAGGCGAGTCCGGAGCGCGGGCTCGGGCGGAGGCGCTGGACTCACGACCCTGAGGAACTACCTGATCGGGGCCCTGGTGATCCTCTTCCTCTTCACCGGGTTCTATCAGGTGGCGGCGGACGAGGTGGCGGTGGTCCAGCGTTTCGGCAAGTACGCGCGGACCGCGGGGCCGGGGCCCCATTTCAGGATTCCCTTCGGAATCGAACGCATCACCCGGGTGCCGGACAAGCGGCAGCTCAAGATGGAGTTCGGCTTCGAGACCGTAAGCGCGGGAACGGTGTCGGAGTTCCGGACCACCGAGGAGTCGAAGAAGGAATCCCTGATGCTGACCGGCGACCTGAACGTGGCCGTGGTCGAGTGGATCGTTCAATACCGGATCAAAGATCCCTACAAGTATCTCTTTCACCTGCGCAATGTTTCGGGGACGTTTCGGGACATGACCGAGTCCACCATGCGCGAGGTGGTGGGCGATCACAGCGTCGATGAAGTGCTGACCGTAGGCCGCGAAGCGATCGCCCTGCAGGCCCGGGAAGAACTCCAGAAACTCTGCGATCACTATGGCAACGGCATCGAGATCCAGCAGCTCGTGCTTCAGGACGTCAATCCGCCCGACGAGGTCAAGCCCGCCTTCAACGAGGTGAACCAGGCGATTCAGGAGAAGGAACGCGCCATCAACGAGGCCCTCGCCGACTACAACTCGGCGGTGCCCCAGGCCAAGGGCCAGGCCGAACAGCAGGTGCGCGCGGCGGAAGGGTACGCCCTGGAGCGGGTCAACGTGGCCGAGGGCGACGCCAAGCGGTTCGAGGCGGTCTACGACGAGTATCGGAAGGCTCCCCAGGTCACCCGCCGCCGCCTGTACCTCGAGACCCTGGCCCGGGTCCTGGAGCGAGCCGGCAACAAGGTCATCGTCGATCAACAGGCCAAGGGAATCCTGCCCCTCCTCCAACTCGATGGCCTGGCCAAGGACCTCACCAAGGAGAAGAAATGAGCGCCCGCATCGTGAACAACCTGGTCCGGGCCGCCATCCTGGTGGTCCTCGCCTTCTCGAGCGTCTACACCCTGAGCGAGACCGAGCAGGCCGTCCTCACCATCTTCGGCAAACCCGCCGGCGCGCCGGTGACCACCCCCGGCCTGCACCTGAAGATTCCCTTCATCCAGGTGGTCAACCGCTTCGACAAGCGGTGGCTCGAGTTCGATGGGGATCCGAACCAGATCCCCACCCGCGACAAGAAGTACCTGTGGATCGAGACCTACGCGCGCTGGCGCATCTCGGATCCGCTTCGCTTCTACCAGGCCGTCCAGGACGAACGCGGCGCCCAGAGCCGCCTCGACGACATCGTGGACGGCGAGACCCGGAATGCCGTGGCCTCCTTCGATGTGATCGAACTGGTGCGCACGTCCAACCGGGCCTTCGAAGCGACCGAGGAGCTCACCGGAGTCGAAGAGGGCACGGAGGTCGCCACCAGGGTGGCCACCGGTCGGTCGAAGATCGCGACCGTCATCCTCGAGAAGGCCGCGGCCATCACCCCGCAGTTCGGGGTGGAGCTCGTGGACGTGCGCTTCAAGCGCATCAGCTACGTGGAGAGCGTCCAGGCCAAGGTCTTCGAACGGATGATCTCCGAGCGCAAGCAGATCGCGGAGAAGAGCCGGTCGGAGGGCGCCGGGCGCGCGGCGGAGATCCGCGGACAGAAGGAGCGCGACCTCCTCGCCGCTTCTTCCGAGGGCTACAAGAAGGCTCAGCTCCTCAAGGGAGCCGCGGACGCGAAGGCCACCGGCGTCTTCGCGCGCGCCTACGAAAAGGACGCGGACTTCTACGCCTTCCTGAAATCGCTCGAGACCCTCGAGAAGACCATCGACGCGAAGTCGGTGCTCGTCCTTTCCACCGAGTCCGAACTGCTCAAGTACCTGAAGGGCGCCGGCGGAAAGTAGGATCACGCGCCATGGGACGAATAGTTGAACTCATAACCGACGTGGCCGCCTCCGCGGACGAGGAGGGCGCGAACCTCACCCTCCCGATGGGAGACTTCGACCGTCTGCGCGACGACTGGGGCGACGACGAGATCGAGGACGCGCTCGCCCTCGCGCAGACCGCGTTCCATCACGAGGCGGTGAACGAGGCGGCCGACTCCCTGTGCGCCCGAGTCATCGAAGTCCTGGGGACCTTCGCGGACGAGAAGCGTTTCGCGAGCTGTTCCGAGCCGGGGGCTCCCCTGCCCGTGGAATCCCTGGCCAATCTCGCGCGAAGCGTCGCCTACCTGGAGGAGGCGCTTTCCCTCGTGCGCGACGCGCCCCCCCCCGATCTCGCCCTCTTCAACAAGCTGCTCGAACGACTGGCCAACCGCGGCATCGAGGCGGAAATGGGGCCCATCCCCCTCGCCCCGAAAGATGAGGACGAGATCGAACACTAGAGGGCCGGTTGTGGCCTGTCCAAAGAGTCGGGTATAAAGGTCCCACGTCCCGGGGGTTCTCCCGGTGCTTCAAGCACCGAGACACGCCCGATGCAGGAAACGCTTCCAGAAGTCCCAAAGAACCTTAGAGCCCAACAATAAGGAGAACGAACCGCGCGAAGCGTTGCCTCATGAGGCGGCGTTCCTCGCGCGCGTGCAAGTGTTATGGCGGAAAACATCGTACTGGCCGAGATGACCTGGCCCGAAGTGCAAGAGGCCACTGAAGACAGGAAGGCCGTAGCACTTGTCCCCCTCGGAGCCACGGAGGCCCACGGGCCGCACCTGCCGCTCGCCACCGCCACCTACCTCGCGATCGACGCGGCGAAGCGCGCGGCCCGCAAGCTCAAGGGCCACGGGGTGCGCGCGGTGGTCTTCCCGAACATCTCCTACAGCGTTTGCGAGCGGGCGGCTGATTTCCCGGGCACCCTCTCCCTCTCCCGCCCGACCGCGGTCGCATTCCTGAAGGAGGTGGCGCAAAACGCCACGCGCAACTTCCGGGCGGTGGCGTTCGTCAACACCCATCTCGATGCCGCCCATCTCGAGGTGCTGAAACAGGTGGTGGAAGACTCCAAGAAGGCCGGGGTCTCCGCCTGCTTCGTGGACCTCACCCGCAAGCGCTGGTCGCAGCAGCTCGGCGAGGCCTTCGCCAAGGGCGACCACGCGGGCGCTTTCGAGACGTCGGCCATGATGGCGCTCAATCTCCCGCTGGTGCGAGAGCACGAACGGATCAGCATTCCGCCCATGGAGGGCCTGGTGGCCGCCATGAAGAAGGGCGGCAAGACCTTCAAGGAAGCCGGCGGCGACGACGCCTACTTCGGCGACCCGGGCGCCGCGACCATCGAGGACGGAGAGAACATCCTCGAACAGCTGGCGGAGATCACGTCGGTGTCCGTGATGGAGCACCTGGCGAGCAAGAGCTGACGGCGGGCCCGGGTAACTCCTGACCCCGGGCCCCCTCGACGGCCTACGCCGTCTTCGGTTTCGGCCGGCCCATCATGAACATGATGCCGGAGACCACCAGGATGATCGCGCCGCCCACCGCGGCTTGTTCCGGAGTGACCGGGACCTCGTGCCACTTCGCGGTCGCCTCGTGGTTGATCCCGAGCACGGTCATCAAACCGACCAGGGTGATCCAGATCCCGTTGAAGAGCCCGAGGCCTCCCCACATCATGAGGAAGTCCCCGGTCCGCTCCTGCGACGACTTCCTGGCCTCCAGCTCCGGGTTATAGAGAGGCGAGTGGGTGCGGCTGTAGAACCAGTAGATCAGCATGCCGATGTCCAGCCAGACCAGGAACCGGACCCAGGTGAGGACGGCGAGCGACAGCATCAGGTAGGCGCAGGAGAGAACGCCGAGGATGGGGGTGAGCTGGCCTCCGGGGGCGGTGAAGGGTCGCTTCACGTCCGGCCGCTTGACCCTCAGCACCATGACCGCGGCGCACACCACCACGAAGGCGAAGAGGGTGCCGATGCTCGTCATCTCACCCACCACTTCGATGCGGGTGAAACCGGCGATGATCGCCACCACCACGCAGGTGATGATGGTGGTGATGTAGGGCGTGCCGAACTTCGGGTGGATCTTCGAGATGCCGGGGGGCAGGAGGAGGTCGCGGCTCATGGAGAAGAAGATGCGGGGCTGGCTCATGAGCATGACCAGGAGCACGCTGGTGATCCCCGCGACCGCGCCCGCGGCCACCAGGGCGTCGGCCCAGCCGATGCCCAGCGAACCGAGCACGTAGCCCACGGGCGCGTTCAGGAATCGGGTGATCTGTTCGGGGGCCTCGATGGGGGTTCCGGGCAGCGAGGACTCGACCGTCCGGTAGTGGGTGACCGGGATGATCCCGGAGAGCACCGCGGCCACCGCGATGTACAGGACCGTGCAGATCAGGAGCGAGGCGATGATGCCGATGGGCAGGTCGCGCTGCGGATTCTTCGCTTCCTCGGCGGTGGTGGAGACCGCGTCGAAACCGATGTACGCGAAGAACACCACCGCGGCCGCGCCCATCACGCCGGACCATCCGTAAGGCGCATAGGGCTCCCAGTTGGTGGGCTCGACATGGGAGAAGCCCACGGCCAGGAAGATGACGACCGCCATCAGCTTGATGAAGACCATGATCCCGTTGAACCGGGCGCTCTCCCGCACCCCGATCACCAGCAGGACCATCATCAGCAGAACGATGCCGACCGCGGGCAGGTTGACCACGGCGTCCGGGAGGATGCCGGGGCCGGCCTGCATCCAGGTGGGAAGGATGATCCCGACCTTGGCCAGGACGCGCTGGAAGTAGCCGCTCCAGCCGATGGCGACGGTCATCGAGCCGACCGCGTACTCGAGGATGAGGTCCCAGCCGATCATCCAGGCCACCACCTCACCGAGGGTGGCGTAGGCATAGGTATAGGCGCTGCCCGCGACGGGAATCATCGACGCGAATTCCGCGTAGCACAGGGCGGCGAAACCGCAGGCCAGACCCGCCAGAACGTAGGAGAGGGTGATCGCCGGACCGGCCTGGTTCGCGGCCGCGGTCCCGGTGAGGACGAAGATGCCGGTGCCGATGATCGCGCCGATCCCGAGGAGGGTGAGATCCAGCGCGGTCAGGCTTCGTTTCAGACCCTTGGACTTGTCGATGTCGCCCTGGAGCTGCTCGAGGGTCTTGGTCTGGAAAATGTTGGCTGCCATAAGTCTCCACAAGGGACGTCTTTTCGGGTCTTTGAAGGGGGGGACCGGCATCGCGGTTCCCTTCGCGCGTTCCGGCCAGTATAGCTACAATAAAAGACCCACTTTGATTCTCAAAAGGAGAAAAAATCGAATGAAGTTCATGCACAAAGCCGCCCTCATCGCCGCATTCGCCGCCACCCTCTCGGTGGCCCAGGAGCAGCGGGGTGAGGCCAAGGCCACGGTCGCCGGCAAGGCGGTGGCGGTCGAGTACGGCCGGCCTTCGCTGGCCGGACGGGACATGCTCGGTCAGGCCAAGGCCGGAACACCGTGGCGCATGGGCGCCGGATCTCCCACGTCCCTCAAGACCGAGGCCGACCTGACCTTCGGCTCGGTGGCGCTTCCCAAGGGGTCCTACGTCCTCACCGCGGTGAAGGATGAGAAGGGCTCCTGGACCGTGATCGCCACGAATCCCGACACCAAGGCGAAGGTGGCCGAGATGCCCCTCGTCTCGACGACCCTCAAGGACTCGGTGGAGCAGTTCACCATCGAACTCACGGGCAAGGGCAGCGCCGGCGAGTTCGCGATGATGTGGGGCACTTCGAAGATGGCGACCGGCTTCACCGCCAAGTAGACGCTCCGCGGGCCGTCGCGCCGCTCGGGGGAGAGAATGATGAGTTCTCTCCCCTTTTTTCATGCTCTTCAACACCCTCGATTTCTGGCTGTTCTTCGCCGTGGTCTACGGCGTGTACCGCCTGCTCGGAACCAGGGCCCAGAACCTGTGGCTCCTGGGGGCGAGCTACGTCTTCTACGGGTTCTGGGACTACCGGTTCGTCTTCCTGCTCGCTCTCTCCACGAGCGTCGACTGGCTGCTCGCGCGCCGGATCTCGCGCGAATCCTCGCGGGCCGGGGCGAAGAAGTGGGTGGCGGTGTCCGTCACCGTCAACCTGCTCTTCCTCGGCGCGTTCAAGTACTTCAATTTCTTCGTCGGCTC
>DAORUA010000047.1:0-15804 GCA_035432945.1 Vicinamibacteria bacterium
ATCCAGATCGGGCTTGGTCCACACCGCGAGGCCGAAGGCGCCCAGGGTCCCGAAGAGCACGAAGGCGATGAAGCCGAGCCAACCCTTCGAGGCGTTCCAGGGGAGGCTCGGGCCGCGGAGGGCCTGGCCGATGATCGAGGCCATGCCGTCGCCGAGGGCGAGCAGTCCCCAGATCGCGGCGGCCATCCAGAGTCGATCGTGGAAGATGAGAATCAGGCCGAGGACGGAGAGGGGATAGATCAGGATGCCGCGGGCCCGGCCCTTCACCAGCTCGCCGGAGCGCCACATCGACTTGCCGCCGATGC
This sequence comes from Vicinamibacteria bacterium, assembly GCA_035432945.1. Classification (GTDB taxonomy): domain Bacteria; phylum Acidobacteriota; class Vicinamibacteria; order Fen-336; family JAGNNV01; genus JAGNNV01. The sequence goes on from DAORUA010000047.1 coordinate 306, forward strand.
GGGGCAGGACCTGCCAGTTGAAAACGAACGCGGTGATGGCGAGCAGGGCGGCCTGGAACGGATTCAGGAAGCGCAGGGCGAGGGCGAACCCGCCGACGCCGATGTGGACGATCTTCCGCTTCAGTTCGCCGGAAGGGACGCCGGGCGAAGCCGCCGCCGCGTGCCTGTCCTTCGCTGCGTGCTTTCCCTTCCGGCTCACCGCGCGTGACCCTCTTCGACCAGCCAGTCGACGGTGGAGCGTATGCCCTCTTCCAGCGGTCGGACGCGGTAGCCGAGCTCCCGGACCGCCTTGTCGCTTCGATACGCCCAGTTCTTCTCGAAGATGCCCACGGCCTGATGGGTGAGGTCGGGCATCCTGCCGGTGACGTCCGCCCATATCCACATCGCCCGTCCGATCACCCGCGCCAGGCCGAAGGGAAGTCGCCGCGGCCGGAGGTCGCGACCCGTGCGCTTCGAGGCGATGTCGAACACCTCGTTCAGGGTTGCGTTCGCGCCGCCCAGGAGATAACGCTCGCCCTTCCTCGCCGGTTCGAGCGCGGCGACGTGGGCCTCGGCCACGTCGTCCACGAAGGCGTAGCTCCACAGGCGATCTCCGGGGCCCACGATGCCAGGCAGGACGCCGTTCATCTGGTCGGCCAGGAGCTTCGCGACGAGATTGCCGTCGGTGAGTTCGCCCGGGCCGTACACGACGCCCGGGTAGAGGATCACGATGTCGCCGCCCTCGCGCGCGTAGCCTCTTGCCACCTCGTCGGCGAGGGCCTTGGTGCGCTCGTAGTCGTTCCCGTAGCCGCCCGGGTGGGTCTGCGATTCGTCGGCGGGCGACGTGCCGGTGGGCCCCACGGCGAAGAAGGAGGACGTGTAGACGAGCCGGATGCCTCGAGCCTTCGCGGCCGCGATGGCGTTCCTGATGCCGCCGACGTTGATGTCGTCGAAGTCCTGGAGCCGCGGGCTCCAGATCTTCACCATGGCCGCGGTATGGATGATCGCGTGGCAATCCCCGGCCGCCTTCAGGAAGAGATCCGCGTCGCGGACGTCGCCGTCGACGATCGAGGCTTCCTCGGGCAGACCCCTTCGGCGGCCCCCGCGGATCATCAGGACCACCTCGTGCCCCCGGGAGAGCAGGGCCTTGACGATGCGGCCGCCGAGGAACCCGGCGCCTCCCGTGACCAGGATCTTCACGAGTGCCGCGCTTCCATCTTCTGGCCGCGCTCCACCGCGGCCCGCCAGTCGAGAAGCAGGTCGGCGAGGGCCTGGTCCAGCACCCCGGAGGGCGCGAAGCCCGTGGCCGCGCGAAGTTTCGAGGGATCTCCGATCAGGACGGGAAGATCGGAGGGCCGAAGGCGCGAAGGATCGACGTGGATGTCCACTTTCACGGTGGAGAGGGCCACCAGGGCCTTCAGGATCTCCCGCATGGCGATCCCCTTCCCCGAGCAGACGTTGTACACCGCGCCGCTTTCTCCCCGTTCCAGCAGGAGCAGATAGGCGTGGATGACTTCGCGCACGTCGGAGAAGTCGCGGATCGCGTCGAGGTTGCCCACCTGGATCACGGGGGCGGCGCGCTCCAGTTCGATCTCCGCGATCTGCCGCGCGAACGAGCTCTCCGCGAAGACCGCGCCGCGGCGCTTTCCGGTGTGCGGAAAAGTTCGCGTGCGCACGATCTCGACCGTCTTCCGGCGGGCGAACTCCGAGCACAGCGCGCCCTGTGCGACCCGGCTCACCGCGTAGGGCGAGAGCGGTGCGAGAGGTCGATCCTCGCGGAGGGGCACATCCTCCGGCTTGATGTCGCCGTATTCATCGGCCGAGCCCACCACCAGCACCCGGCGAACCTGCGCCTTCTCCGCAGCGAAGAGCAGGTGCTGGGTCCCGAGGACGTTCGCGAGGAGCGTGCCCCCCGGATTGCGGTACGACTCGTGGACGCTGCTCTGTCCGGCGAGATGGATGATCGCGTCGGGCCTGGCCTCGCTCACCGCCTCCTTGAGCCCCTCCTGGTCGAGGAGATCGGCCTCCACTCCGGCCACGAAACCGGGGGGCAGAACCCGGGTGACGCTCGTCGGCCGTTGCAGGCCGATCAGTTCGAGGTCGTCGCGCTCCGCGCAGATCTCGCCCAGATGCGAGGCCACGAAACCGGCGGCGCCGGTGACGAGAATCCTGGAACGCTTATTTGCGGCCGGCATTGTTCTGGTTCGCGGGATTGTCGCCCAAAAAGCTGCCGATCGAGCCGATGCCCGCCAGTTCGAGCTGGAAGGTGATCTTGTTCTCCTTGCGGTAGGTGGTGTTGTAGTTCACCCTCTCCACCGCGAAACCGCAGCATTGGATGCCGTAGCGGACGCGGGTGGTGAGCTGGAGCAGCCTTCGTTGCAGCGCATCGTAGGTCGCGGATCCTTCCACGGTCAGCCGCTCCGGCCAAAGGACGAACCGGCCGCTGCCGCGGACGGTGTTGACGAAGGGCTTCCGGTCCGCCGAGATCTGGGTCGTGTTCACCACCCGCGACCAGTATCCCTGCAGGGTGACCCGGGGCTGGTTGATGCGGCCGCTCAGGGACACGCTCGTGAACTGCTTGTAGTTGGGGTTGTACTCCGTCCCGAAGGAGACCGACGAAGCCAGGGTGGGCCGGATCATCAGAGTCGACTGGATCGGCGAATGGTGCGACGGCAGGCCCCCGGGGCCGCGGGCGAAGGTGGCGGAGTAGTAGTTCGGGTCGTACTGGTTCTGCTTCTGGCTGATGTCGACGTAGTAGGTCTGGGAGAGGCGCCAGTTCAGCAGCTCGTGGGTGACGAGCTTGCCCGCGGGTCCCATCTTCTTCGCGTAGATGCGATTGGTCAGGCCGTAGAGGACCTGGTTGGTCCCGGGGTACTGGTCGTTGTAGTCGAAGCTCGGTATCGAATCGAAGTTCTCCACCTTCGATCGGTAGGTGTAGAGGAACTCCGGTTCGAAGGTGTGCTTGAACTTCTCGGAGTAGATGTCGCCGGGCAGGCGGAAGATCCGGAAGAGCTTGGGTCCCCGGCCTTCGATGGACCCTTCGAAGAAGCGTCGCGAGAGGGGCGGGCCCAGAAGCTCGTCATTCTCGTCGTACGAAGCGCCGTAGCGGGTGAAGCGCACGAGGGCGCGGGGCGAGACCTGCAGGAAAGGAAGAGAGAAGGAGCGGGTGATCTGGGGGGCCGCGTCGAATCGCGAGTACTGCTCCATCACCACGGTCTCGCCGGCCGGGGCGTCGCCCTGGGCCAGGCTCTCGGCGGTGACATCGTAGGCGAACGCGAGGCCGGTCTTCCCGATCTTCTTCGGCGACTGGCTGATTCCCACCCGGGGCAGGTGGCGCCGCCTTTCCACCGAGTCGTCGTAGAAGAAGACATCGTTCGCGTCGGCGTCGACCCTCAGGTAGGCCGAGCCGATCGGGCCCTGGAGGCCGACCGCGGCTCTCCTGGTTCGGGTCGACGAGTAGTCGAGGGAATCCTGGAGGCTCTGGCGGGAATTGATGCTTGAGTACAGGTTGGTGGTGAGGGTCGCCTTGAAGCGACGGGGAAGGGCCTGGGAAGCGGACCAGTCCAGGTCGTACTCGAACTTGTTGACCCCGGTCTGGCGGGTGAAATACGAGCGGAAGTTGCCTCGCGAGGCGGAGTTCCTGACGAACCGGAACTCGTGTCCGAGGCCCATGCCGTACTCGGTGAAATAGTCGTAGTAGAAAGTCTGGTCCATGCTCCGCCCCATGGCCCAGAAGAACCCGAGACCGATCTCCCGCCCCTTGGCGGTGGCGCCAGAACTGTTGCCATAGCGCGGCATGAGGATGCCGGTGGAGCGCTGATCCGGGGTGATGGGGAACTGGAAGTACGGAATGATGAGCGGCGTGGGCACGCCCTTGATGCGCATCCCCACCCACGTCGCCCTGATCTTCTTGTCGATGTCCACGGTGGCGCTTTGCGCCTTGAACATCCACCGCGGGTTCGGCTGGGTGCACGCGGTGAAGGTGGCGCCCTTCAGCCGGTAGGTGTCGGCGTCGACCCGCTCGATGCTCTCGGCCTCGAAAAGAACGTCGGGCTGCAGATAGCCGCTCGCTTTGGTGAACAGGCCCTTGCCGGTGTCGAGATCGAGGCGAAGGGACTCGCCCGCGATTCGCTCCTGCCCGCTCATGAAGACCACGTTTCCGTTCGCTTCGATCCTCTGCGCCGAGGTCCCGTCGGGCCTCGGCTCGTCGAGCATGTCGAGAGTGTCGGCCTGGATCCGAAGCTGGCCGAACCGCAGGTCGACGAACCCCTCGTAGTGCAGTTTGCCCTGGCCTCCCTCCTGGCGGTTCGCGCGGATCCGCAGCTCGTCGGGCCCGAGGGGCGGCTCGTCCGGGCTGAGCGGGACGGGGGTCGGAGAGGGCGTCGGCGTGGCCGTCGCGAGGGGCGTGGCCCCCGGCGCCGAAGCCCCTTCGATAGAGGGGCTTGCGGACGGCAGGGGCGTGGGTGTCGCCTGCACCGGAACCGGCTCTGGAGAGGGGCCTGGGGAGGGAGAACTCCGAGGCTCCTGGGCGAGAGCGGTGGTCGCCGCGGCCAGGCTCAGAACTCTAAGGGCGCGAGCGAGAACCATTCGCGGAAAGGGTAACACGGGGGTGAGTCCCGCACCTCACCTCCAAAGCGCCGCGCCGAGGCGGTCCCGCGGTTTCGTCAGAGCCAGCCTTTTTGACGGGCCAGGCGCGCCGCTTCGATCCGATTGGCGACCCCGAGCTTGCTGATGGCGTCGGAGAGATAGTTGCGGACCGTTCCCTCGGAAAGACCGAGTTTCGCCGCGATGTCCGCGCTCGTCTGGCCCTCCTCGGCGCTCCGCAGGACCTGCCGTTCCCGGTCCGACAGAGGGTCGGGATCGCTCCACGCCTCCTGGGCGAGTTCGGGGTCGATGACACGCAGTCCCGAGTGCACGCGCCTCACCGCGTCGGCGAGCTTCTCGGCCGGGGCGTCCTTGAGGAGATACCCCGACGCTCCGGCGTCGAGGGCGCGCCGGAGATAGCCCGCGCGCGCGAAGGTGGTCAGAATCAGGATGTGCGTCCGCGGAAGCGCCTTCTTGACCCGGGCCGCGACCTCGAGGCCGGTGGCTTCGGGCATCTCGATGTCGGTGACCAGCACGTCGGGCATCAGCTTGAAACACAGGTCGAGCGCCTCGCGCCCGTCCCGCGCCCGGCCCACCACCTCGATGTCCGTCTCGATCTCGAGCAGAGCGGCGAGGGCTCCGAGGACCATGCCCTGGTCTTCGGCGACGAGAACGCGGATCGCCATCAGGCTCCGGCTGTTGCCGGCTCCGGGCTCAAGGGAAGCGTGATCTCGAGGCGCATGCCCGACCGGCCGTCGCGCACGAGACTGCCGCCCAGGGCGGCGATGCGTTCGCGCATGCCGAGCAGACCGTTGCCTTCGCGCGCGTCGCCGCCCCGGCCGTCATCCACGATTTCCAGCAGCGCGACATTGTCCCGATGAACCAGGCGCACGCGGCACGACCTGGCGTGCGCATGCCGCAGCACGTTGGTGGTGGCCTCGCGCAGGACCAGGGCCAGCGTGTTCTCGTGCGCGGGAGGGAGTCTTACGGGCTCTGCCTCGAGATTCAGGATGACTCCCGCGGTGTTGAACGCCTTGCGCATGGCCTCGAATTCGGCGGAGAGGCCGGAGGCGCGGTAGCCCGTCACTGCGCTTCGGACCTGGGCCAGGGCGTCGCGCGCCACCTCGTTGACCTCGCGGATCTCCTGCGCGGCGCGGGCAGGATCGCGTTCGATGAGCTTGCTCGCCAGTTCCGACTTGAGAGCGATGACGGAGAGGGTGTGGCCGAGGACATCGTGAAGATCGCGCGCGATCCGCTCGCGCTCGGCGATCTTGGCCAGCCGCTCGATCTCGCCCTGGGCCAGCCGGATCCGCGCGTTCGAGCGCCACACTTCCGCCCAGTGCATGTTGAGAGCGCCGATCACGCCGGCAATGAAGACTCCGGGCAGGAAGAACCACGCCTCCTGCCGGGTGATCAATCCGAAAGCACCAACGAACGCGAGGTAGATGGCGAGATGCCACAGCCGCGGACGGTCCCGATCGATGAAGGCAATCATGGCCGCGGCGTAGATGAAGAAGGTCGCGCCATAGAAGCGGAACGGAGTGAATGCAAACAGGACGCCGATAAGGGTTATGCCCGCTATGACCAGCACCAGACGGACGCCCTGCACCCAGTACCCCGTGAAGTAGAGAACCAGGAAGGCGACATAGGCGATGAGGTAGGCGGCGAGGCTCCATGGCTCGAGCGGGGCCCGGAAGAGGGCCAGGAGCATGGGCACGGTGTAGAGGAGCCACGCGTAGGGCGTCCAGCCGAGCTCGGCGTTTTGGGGCAGGAGTCTCATGACGACCGCGTCAGTATAGGAGTCGAGTCGGACTAACGGCTCGGCCGCCACGGGCCGGCCGGCGTGTCGAAGAGGCGCTCCAGAACCAGCTTGCGGCCGCCGAGATAGACGCCCCGCACGTCCCGATAGGCGGAGACCGCGAGCAGCGGGTCCTCACCGAGCACGACCATGTCGGCGACCGAACCGCGCTCGATCCGCCCGAGGGTTCTCTGGCCGAGGCGGGAGGCCGGCCGGCTGGTGGCGGCGAGCAGGACTTCCGAGAGGGGCAGACCCGCCCGGGCCAGGAGCTCGAGTTCGTGGATCAGAGCGAGGCCATGGAAAGAGGCGGGATTTCCGGCGTCGCTCCCCGCGATGATCGTGACCCCGGCGCGGCTCGCCGTCGCCATGGACGTCAGGCCGGTGGTGAAATTCCGGCCCAGTCCCTGCATGATTTCTGGGTCGCTCATGAGTTCCTGGAAGCGTCCCGCGGGGTCCGTGAGGCCCTCGAGGACCTCGGGGATCACGAGTCGTTGCTGCGTCGCGTCGCTCTCCTGGATGGAACGACGCTTCCACTCGAAGTCGTAGACGGAGAGGGTGGGGGTGAACGTGACTTTCTTCGCGGCCATCAGGGCGATGGTTTCGGTCGAGAGCCCGCGCGGAGAGTGCTCGATGCCGTCCGCCCCGGCCTCGATGGCGGTGCGGGCGTCGGCGTCGGTTCCCACATGAACCGTGACCTTCAGACCCCGTTCCTTCGCCTCCTTGACCGCGGCCTTGAACGCCTCGAGATCGAGACGGGGGAGCGGCATCTTCGCGTAGCCGGCTTCGAGCACGAGCTTGATGAGGTCCACCTCCCGTCCCGCGAGTTCCTTCACCGAGGCCCGGGCCTCCTCGGGGGTGGCGACCTGTCGGGTCAACTGATCGGCGAGGCCGGGGACGAACCCGAACATCTCGGCGGGATGTCCGCCCGGCGCGGTGATGGAGGCCCCGGCGAAGAACACCCGAGGCGAACGCATCTTCGCGGCCGCGACCAGGCCGCGCAGACGGGAGAGGGCTTCCGGATTGTCGGTCAGGGAAACCACGGAGGTCACACCCGAGGCGAGGTACGCCTGAAGGTCGTGGACCTGCCTTTCATCCGACTGCTCGACGAGGCCCCCTCCGACCCCGCCCGAGCCCCCCAGATGCACATGGGAGTCGAAGAGCCCGGGGATCAGGAATCGCCCGGTGAGATCCTCGGTCAAGGCCCCCTCGGGCAGGGGATCCTCGACGCGATCGATTCCGATCTCCGCCACCTTGTGATCGCGAATGACCACGCGGGCATTTTCGATCCGGCCGCCCAGGCCATCGAGCAGGGTGGCCCCGCGCAGGACCCGGACCACACCCCGGGCCTCGCCCGGTTCGATGGTCCGGGTTCCCGGGAATTCACCCATCCGGAATGCCGGAGCCACCGCTCCAGCTCCAACCATGAGAACCGCGAACGTCCCGAGGATCACGCCCAGGGACCGCCTGGATATGGGCTGCGTGCCCTCCCAGCGGAAGAGCATCGAGGAGAGGGCCAGGCCGGCCATTCCGAGAACGGTGAGGATCGCGAGCGGGCCGAGGAGCAGGGACAGCCCTTCGCCGCGGACGATGATTCCCTGCAGGGACTCGACGACGTACGTGGTCGGCAGGAAGCGGGCGAACTTCTTCATGCCTTCGGGAAGGAGCGCGAAGGGGAACGCGGAGCCCGACAGGAACATGAGGGGGAAGAAGAGGAGGTTGACGATGGGCGGCGCCGAATGCATGTCCTTCGCAGCGCTGCCCACGAGCAGGCCGAGCGGGACCACCGCGAACGCGGAGAAGAGGAAGACCACGGCCAGGGCGCCGAGGGATCCCGCGATTTCGGTCTTGAACGCGAACCGGGCGACCACCAGGACCAGGCAGAACGTCATCGCATTCTGAATCACCGCGGTGGTGCCATGGGCGAGGATCATGGTGGGTGCGCTCAGGGGAGTGACCCGGAACCGTCGCAACACCCCGGTCTCGCGAGCCAGCACCATGGGCAGGGCGATTCCGAAGAGGCTCCCCGAGATGAGCATGGTGGTGAGGAGTCCCGGCATCATGAACGTGGCCGCGCGAGCGCTGCCCCGGGCCATGATGCCGCCGAAGAGAAACAGGAAGCCGAGCGGGAAAGCAAGCGACCAGAAGAGCGCGGCCTTGGACCGCACGAACGCGGTGAGCTGGGCCCGGACGAGGGCGATGTAACTCTGGAAGACCATGTTTACCGACCCTCCACGCTGGTTGAATCGATCACGGTTTCTCCAATGAGTTGAATGTAGAGATCCTCGAGGGTGGGGCGTTTGAGGCGCAGATCGAGGAGCTTCGCGTTCGATGACTTGAGCGATGCGCCGAGGCCCACGATGGCGGCCGTGGAGTCCTTCGCCCGGTAGCGCAGGAGAGCGCCGTCCTTGCCCTCGAAGCGGGCGCCGGGGACGAGGTTCTCCGGTTCAACCGGAGTGTCGACCTCGATCCAGAGGGTCGAGGCCCCCTCCGCGCGGGCCAGGAGTTCGAGCGGCGTCCCGTCGGCCACGATCTCGCCGGAGCGAAGAATCACCACGCGATCGGCCAGGGCTTCGATCTCGTCGAGATAGTGGGAAGACACGAGGATGGTCTTCCCCATGGCCTTCAGGTTCCGGAGGATCTCGTGGATGCCGCGGCGTGCGATGGGGTCGAGGCCCGACGTGGGTTCGTCGAGGATCAGCAGTTCCGGATCGTGCAGGGTGGCGAGGCCGATGGCGAGGCGCTGCTTCTGGCCGCCCGAGAGACTGAGAACCGCGGCCTTGCGCTTCTCGGTGAGATCCACCGCCTCCAGGACCTTCGAGGTCCCGAGCGTGCTCGGATAGAAGGAACCGAACAGGCGGAAGGTCTCCTCGACGGTCAGGGCCTCGGGAAACGCGGTCTGCTGAAGCTGGACCCCGAGCCTGTGTCGAAGTTCGGACGGGCTCTTCTGAGGGTCGAGGCCGAGCACGCTGACCGAACCCGACGTCGCGGGTCTCAGGCCCTCGAGGATCTCGACGAAGGTCGTCTTGCCCGCCCCGTTCGGTCCGAGAAGCCCCACGATCCCTCCACGGGCGATGTCGATGGAGAGGCCCTTGAGGGCGTGAACGTCTTCGTAGCTCTTGGCAAGCGCGCGGACTTCGATGACCATGCAGGAAGGATCGCTTCTCGCCTACCGACGTCGTAGTGGCTTCCGTGGGGACTTGAGCGTGACGTTTGTAATGCGGAGGTAAAGCCTTTGTGTTCATGTTCCTGAACGGAGTGATTTCGCTTCTTTCGGGAACCAATGAACCGCTCGTTGCGTCTTATCTGGCACAGGCGTTTTCCATTTGTTCCAAGTAGAGGACAATCCCATGCTCGAGACGAACCCCGGTTTCTTCTTCCCCGACCGCCGCCCTCTCAAGGAGATGGTCGATGACTACGAGCGCAAGATCGTTTTGATGGCCCTGGAGCTCTCGCACTGGAATCAGCGCCGGGCCGCGTCCTCGCTGGGCCTGCTTCCCTCCACGCTGTCCGAGAAGATGAAGCGCTTCGGTCTGCGGCGAGTGAAGGATGAAGCCGTGGAACAGGGCTCTCCGGGCGCAGCGGCCTAGATCCAGGGTCGGAATCGGGGCGCCGCCCTCGCCCCTGAAGTGTCCGCGGTGTCCGCTTCCGGACATGGCAATGCGATGATCCGGTCCGGAGACACTTCAAGACCGATGAACGACCGCCGAGATTTTCTTGCCAGCACCGGAGCCGCCGCTTTGGCGGCTCTTGCTTCGACCGCGTCCACCGCCGCCGCTCAGCCGAAGAGTGCCCTCATCAAGCCGCCCCGGCTGAAGGCCGGCGACACCCTCGGATTGATCCATCCGTCGTCCGCCACCTTCCAGAGGATGGAGCTCGAGATCGCGATCGACAACCTCAAGGCGCTCGGGTTCAAGGTCAAGGTCGGCGCGCATGCCCTCGACCGCTACGGGTATCTCGCGGGCCGGGACGTGGACCGCGCCGCCGACATCAACACCCTCTTCGCCGACAAGGACGTTCAGGGGATCTGCGCGGTGCGCGGCGGATGGGGTGCCGCCCGTCTGCTCCCCTATCTGAACTTCGATGTCATCGCGAAGAACCCCAAGGTCCTCTTCGGCTTCTCCGACATCACCGCGCTGCACATGGCCATCCCCGCGAAGACCGGCCTCGTGACCTTCCATGCGCCCACCGGCTTCTCAGCCTGGACCGAGCTCTCGGCGAGCTGGTTCAAACGCGTGGTCATCGACGGCGAGACCGCGTCCTATGTCAACGAGCCGGATTTCAAGAACCGCATCGCCCCGGTGGGCTTCCGGACCCAGACCCTGACTCCCGGCAAGGCCGAAGGTCGGCTGGTGGGCGGGAATCTCACGGTGCTCGCGCACCTTGTCGGCACACCCTACCTTCCGGACTTCGCGGGGAGGATCCTCTTCCTCGAGGATGTACACGAGGGGATCTATCGCGTCGATCGGATGCTGACGCATCTCAAACTCGCGGGCCTTCTCGCGAAGATCAAGGGCTTCATCTGGGGCCAGTGCTCCGATTGCGAGCCCGACAGCGGCGGTTACGGGTCGCTCACCATCGAAGAGGTTCTCGACGATCACATCAAGCCGCTCGGTGTGCCGACCTACCGCGGCGCGATGATCGGCCACGTCGACAAGCAGTTCACCGTGCCGGAAGGAATCCTCGCGGAGATGGACGCCGATGCGGGAACCTTCCGCCTGCTGGAGAGCGCGGTCGTCTGACCTCGGACTAGGGCTTGACCGGGGAGAGGGCGACGGTGGAGTCGTGCATCCAGCCGTTGTCCTCGTTCTTGTACCAGCGGATCACGATCGAGGTCTTGCGAAGTTCGGGAGTCAGCCGAACCTGCACCCACTCCCCCTTCCGGCCCATTACGGGCAGGACCGTGCCCTTGGGCACCAGCAGCAGAAGCTCGCTGCCCGAGCCCGCGGCCATGTGCACGCTGGCGTGGCTCGTGGGCACAGTGGCCACTTCCTTCACCGCCTGCGCCTGAGGCGCCGGCGTCTGGCCGAAGGCCGATCCGGTCACCAGGAGGGTCACAAGGGCGAGGTGGTGGATGGTCACAACCCTAGTCAACCGCGGATGGCCTCGACTGTCAAGCCGGGGGACGACGCGCGCCGATCAGGGCCGGAGCCCGGGCGGTCACATTGACACCCGGGCGTGAAAGCGGCATTCTCGAAGGGTTCGGTCATTGTCAAGGAGTGACTATGCGCGTCAGAGATCGGCTGGTGATGGCGTTAGTGGCGTTTGGGGTGGTGGCCGCTCTGACCATGAGCGGCAGCAGCAGCGCCCAGCAGGGAACACCGCCGCGGCCCCGCGGGCCGGCCCAGCCCGGGGAGATGGGTGACTACCAGGTCGTCCGGAACTGGCCGAAGCCCCTGCCCGACAAGGATCTCTCGCACGACGGATGGACCTGGGGCTCGGGCTCCGGTGTCTTCGCGGAAACTCCGGACAAGGTCTGGGTCTCCCAGCGCGGCGAGATTTCATTGCCGCCGGGGGCCGAGCCGTGGATCTGTCCCTGTCTTTTGAACCCCCGCCGCACCAACACGGGACGAAGGCCCTATGCGGGAACTCCCTATCCGTACGAGATGCGGCGGCATCACATCGTCTTCGCGGTGGATCGAAACGGCAACACCATCGAGGAATGGCTCCAGCACGACAAGTACCTCGCCCCCTGGCGCGGTACGGGTCTCGGCGAAGTCTCCCGCGGCCCCCACAAGTTGCTGCAGAACCCCTACGATCCGGAGAAGAAGATCTGGATCGTCGACGACGACATGCACGAGATCAACATCTTCAGCAATGACGGCAAGCTCCTGAAGACCATGGGCGTGCGCGGCGTGCCCGGGCGGGGACCGAACAACTTCCTGCGCCCGACCGACATCGCCTGGCTCCCCGACGGCACCTTCTTCGTCGCCGACGGCTACGCGGGGACGCGCGTCGCGAAGTTCGACAAGAATGGAACGTTCATCAAGGACTGGGGCCAGCCGCCCAAGGACCCGAACAACCCCGGGCCCAACGAATTCTGGTCGGTCCACTCCATCGGGATCAGTCGGGACCGGCGGCTCTTCGTGGTAGACCGAGAGCACCATCGCATGCAGGTGTTCGACGAGAACGGCAAGTTCCTCACCATGTGGCCCACCGGGCACAACTCGAACGTGCTCGCCCACATCGTCACCGAGGACGACTACGTCTGGGTGGCGGACTGGAGGACGGACCGCCTGATCAAGTACGACCTCGACGGGCACTACCAACTGGACATCGGGGGGCATGGCGCCCAGCCCGGCCAGTTCGACGGCGTGCACCAGATCGATGTCGACCAGGAGGGCAACCTCTACGTCACCGAGGTCGCGAACGACCGGTCTCAGATGTTCCGGCCGAAGAAGGACGCCGACCCGGCTCGGATCATCCGCCCGATGGTGGGCCGGACGCGCTAATCCTGCGCCCCTGTCCCGGGGACGCGTAACCATTTCAGCCTCGCGGAGCGATCGAACCACGGTCAGGATGGACCGTCGGACTCTGCTTGTTGAGGATCCAAATTACTCAAAACAAGACGATTCCGCAGGCAGGGTTCAGGCCCCGCCGAGCGATCGCGCACATACTGCGCATGAGCCTTGCATAAGGAACGGCGGCCCCCTTTCGGGTAGAAGGGATTGCCGTGGAAGAAATCGCCAGCTATGAACGCCCGACTCGCGGTGGGCGGGAGCTGCTCCGGATCGAGACGGGACTCGGGCCAGCCGGTCGACCCTCGGCGCCGCCCATCAAGCACTTCCGACGTCCCGTGGAGTACCCGTTCCTCGCCTCGCAGCGCGCGGACACGACCGTCCTGTTCGGAGGCTTGTCTCCTCGCCACGATCGCCTGATGGAGGCCGCCCTCAAGGGCCTCGGCTATCGCGCGCGGGCACTGCCGAATGTGTCGCTCGCGGGCTACGAGCGCGCGAAGGAGTACGGGAACAACGGGCTATGCAACCCCACGTACTTCACGGTGGGAGCGCTGGTCAAGTACCTGCAGGATCTCGAGAGCGCCGGGATGCGCCGGGAGGACATCGTGTCCCGGCACGTCTTCGTGACCGCGGGCTCGTGCGGGACCTGTCGTTTCGGCATGTACGAGGCGGAATACCGGGTGGCCCTGCGCCATGCCGGGTTCGATGGCTTCCGGGTTCTCCTCTTCGGCACGGACGACGGCATCGACCAGAGTTCCGGTCTCAAGGCGGGCTTCGAGGCGAACCTGGACTTCTTCATCGGGCTCATCAGCGCCTTCAACATCGCGGACATTGTGAACCAGTTCCTCCACACCATCCGCCCCTACGAAGTCGAGGAGGGCGCGGTGGACCGCGTCACCGATGCGGCGCTTTCCCGACTGTCCTCGTTCTTAGAGCATCGGAAGCGCTTCGAAGTCTCCGAGTCCCGGGCGCGTTTCCTCGCCGCCACCCGCTTCGAGAAGACCGCTGACTATTTCGGGAAACTCCTTTCCGAACTGGCCCGGGAGGATCTGGTCGCGGAGATGCGCGGGGTGGCCGCGATGTACGACCGGGTGGAACTGGATCCGTTCCGGGTCAAGCCGGTGGTGAAGCTCATGGGGGAATTCTGGGCCCAGATCACCGAGGGCCCCGGCAACTTCCACATGCACCGCTTCCTCGAGAAAGAGGGCGCCGAGGTCAGCGTGGACCGGTCGATCCTCACCCGCCTCGCCTATCTCCTTCACATGCACAAGCAGGGGACGAAGGATCGCAAAGGGCTTCACGGCCTGCGGGGCCGGGATCGCTTCCGTCTCGACAAGTGGGCCGGGCACTATGTCCAGTATTACAAGAAGCGATGCGCCCTCACCCTGGCCGAGAAGATCCTGGAGCGCGAGAACGGCCGGATGCTCCAGGCCATGGGGGGCACGCTGCATCCGATGGTCTCCCAGTACGAACTCGAGCGGATCGCGTCGCCCTTCTGGAACTGGCGCACCTCTTCGGGCGAGAGCCACCTCGAGATCGCCGAGAACATCTACTACCACCAGCATTCCCTGTGTCACATGGTCCTGAGCGTGAAGCCCTTCACCTGCATGCCCTCCACCCAGTCCGACGGGGTGCAGGCCCAGGTGGTGGAGAAGTTCCCGGGGATGATCTTCCTGCCCATTGAAACCTCCGGCGAGGGAGAGGTGATCGCCCACAGCCGCGTGCAGATGGCCCTCGGCACCGCGCGGGCCAAGGCGCGGAAGGAATTCTCGGAAGCGCTCGCCCGCACGGGGCGGACTCTTCCCGAGCTGAGGCGCTTCGCCGATGAGCATCCGGAGCTGAAGCGGCCCACTTACTCCGTCCCGCATCAACCCGGTGTGGTCGGCCGGGCCGCCAACTTCGCGCTCCACGTCGCGGATCTCATGGCGGGGCGCCGGGCCCGGGTCGCGACCCACCCCCGGAGCGAGTCATGAGCGCGACGGGTCTGTGTATCGGGATCGACGTGGGCTCGACCACGGTCAAGGCGGTCCTGATGGATACGGCGACGGACCGGATCCTGTGGCGGGACTACCAGCGTCACGAAGGCCGCCAGCTCCACCGGCTCCTCGCCCTTCTCATCAGGCTTGAGGCGGAGGTTCCCGAGGCGCGCGCCGGGAAGATCCGCGTCTTCGCGACCGGCAGTGGCGCCGCGTCCCTCGAGCGCCTGATCGGGGCGAAGTTCGTCCAGGAAGTGAATGCCGTGGCCCTCGCCGTCGAGCGCCTCTATCCGCAGGCGGGATCGGTCGTGGAACTGGGAGGCCAGGACGCGAAAATCATCATCTTCAAGGACGACCCGGGATCCGGCGGGAAGAAGAAGATTCCCACCATGAACGACAAATGCGCGGGCGGCACCGGCGCGGTTCTGGACAAGATCAGCGCGAAGCTCGGAATCCCCACGGCCCAGCTCGCGGAACAGCGCTATGACGGGATCAAGCTCCACCATGTCGCCGGGAAGTGCGGCGTCTTCGCGGAGACGGACATCAACAGTCTTCAGCTCGTGGGCATACCGACCGACCAGCTCATGGCGAGCCTCTTCGACGCCATCGTGGGACAAAACCTCTCGGTGCTGACCCGGGGCCACACCCTGCGCCCATGGGTCCTGCTCCTGGGCGGGCCCAACACCTTCATCAAGGGAATGCTCGAG